>NZ_OY781390.1 GCF_963676665.1 uncultured Tolumonas sp. | reverse complement strand
ATCGACAGAGAAATCGAACATGCGTGCGGGTGGCCGGAACGGTGGCAACAACGACATGGCACGATGAGCCGGCATTCCGCTAAAGATCATTACGTATGAACTCATCACAAACACTGGTTAAGGAAACACTATGAAATTATCCCCCATCATTTCGCGTACCGTGCTCGCGGTATCGATATCGTTAGCATTTGCCAGCACCTTCGTTGCTGTTGCACCGGCCCAAGCTGCAGCGCCGATGCAGCACAAACAGGTTGCGGGCTTCTATCGCACAATGATTGGCGACTATGAAGTCACCGCGCTGCATGACGGCAGCGGCAGCATTGACTCCAACCTCCTGCATGGCGATCCGGCGCTCATCCAGTCCCTCCTGGCGCGTTCCTTCCAAAACGATCCCAAGAAGGTCTCGGCAACTGTCCAAGGCTACCTCGTCAACACTGGCTCCAAACTCGTTCTCATCGATACAGGTGCAGGCGGCCACTGGGGCGGCCCGACGCTGGGCAGACTTGTGCAGAACTTGAAGGCCTCCGGCTACAAGCCGGAGCAGGTTGACCTGGTGCTGCTGACCCATCTTCACGCTGACCATACTGGCGGGATCTACAAAGACGGAAACCGCGTCTTCCCGAACGCTACCGTGATGATGAAGAAGGCTGATGCCGACTTCTGGCTATCGAAGGAGATCATGGCCAAGGCCCCGGAAGATGCAAAAATTTTCTTCAAAATCGCACAGGATGCCGCCACACCTTACATCGCTGCCGGTAAATGGAAGCCATTCGATAGCATGGACGCAATCGTCCCCGGCATCACACCGTATGCCATTTCCGGCCATACCCCCGGTCACACCGGCTACATGATTTCCTCAAAGGGTCAGTCCTCTGCTGGTTTGGGGCGACGTAGCTCATGTTGGTGCAGTCCAGATGCCGCATCCAGAAATCAGCATCGTCTTCGACTCAGACAGCGCATCAGCTGTCAAAACGCGTGAAGCCCTTCTGGTGAAACTCGCTGCGGACAAGACAATGATTGCCGCTGCTCACATGCCGTTCCCTGGCCTAGGCCGTCTTCGCACGGCCAACACCGGCGTTGGCTACGACTGGGTGCCGACAACCTTCGTCAACCTGAAGTGAGGTAAACCATGACTTACGATTCATCTTCCGTCCGCAAACTCCGCGATGCGATGTTCGCCTTCAACATTGCGCATCCCGTACAGACCATCGAGACCCTCCGCGTCGGCATGGAGGCAATTTCACAAGCAAACCCGCCGGCGGCTGACCTAACCGTCGAGCCGACCGAGCTCGGCGGCGTCGCCGCGGTGGCGATTACGGCGCCCGGCGCGTCCAAAGACCGAGTCATCTACCATTTACACGGTGGTGGCTGGGTGGCGGGCTCTCCTGCCTCGCATCTTGGCATGCTCGGAGAGCTGTCTCGGGCGGCAAAGTCCCAGGTCATCGTCCTGGACCATTCCTGGGCACCCGAGCACCCATTCCCGACGTCCTACGACGAGTCCATCCGCGGCTACGAAGCAGTGCGGGCGCTTGGCAAGCCGTTCGCCGTGACCGGAGATTCCAGTGGCGGTGGCATGGCTCTCAACGTCCTTGCCTACGCATCCTCGAAGGGCCACAAGGACGCGCGAGCAGCGCTACTCCTTAGCCCATGGGCAAATTTAACGCTGACACTGCCCTCGTTAACGCAGTTGGCCGACCGCGACCCAATGGTCAACGTAAATGCGATGCGAGAGATGGTCGAGGCCTTACGCGGGCAACCATGATTTGAAAGATCCGCGCATCTCGCCCCTGTTCGCCGACATGCACGGTTTTCCGCCACTGCTCATCCATGTTGGCAGCGAAGTACTTCTCGACGACGCGCTTGAAATTGACCGAAAGGTACGCGCGGCTGGGGGTGAGTCGCACCTTGAGGTCTGGCCGGAGATGCTGCACGTCTGGCACATTCAGACAGCCTCTTTGCCTCAGGCCCACGACGCGCTGCAGAGAGCCGGCGAGTTTCTCATCGGGCACCTTGAGAAGTGAAGTCGCAGACATGCGATGGGAATTATTGAAACAACTACTGACACTAAACTAGGAGATTGTAATGACTACTAACACCAATGCGCTGGGAACGGCATGGATGCAAATCGTTATGAAGAAAGGAACGAGCGACTTCGCGAAGTCGTTCACACGCTGACGCCAGCCTTCAGACCTCAGCCCTCAGCAAGGTTGTAGTCGGCCCGACACTCATCGGGGCGTTCTTTACCGCGACAAGTACGATGTACGAACAATTTTCGTTCACTGCAGAAACGGTTGACGGTACGAAGACTTACCTTGAGTGGGATGCCGTCCACGCTGGCAAACCGCTCGCCGGCATCACCATACTCACTCGGAATGAGTCTGGCCTTATCAACAACATCAAGCTTTTCCAGAGCCCGTTCCCTGTCGTCCGTGAATTCTCATCTGGCCTCAAGGCGCGGCTCGAAGGAACTTTCGGTCAGGACTTCTTTATTTAAGCAGGGAAAACAGCCAACTGTATCACCACTCCGGCCCTGGCGTTGCGGACGCGCACCAAGCCGGAGGCTTTGGAGGCTGCATTCTTTGCGCTCGTCCCAAAAGAGGTAAAGCTATGACCAACTGGCATTTCTACGAACCGATGCATGGGCATTCCCTGCGTCACGATCCACTCAACGCCATCGTCGCTCCGCGACCGATCGGCTGGATCAGCACAGTCTCTAACGACGGCGTGCGCAACCTTGCGCCCTACAGCTTCTTCAACCTGTTCAGCTACAGGCCACCGATCATCGGCTTTTGCTCACTTGGTGAAAAAGACTCACTCGCAAATGCTCGTGACACTGGTGAGTTTGTATGGAATCTGGTGACGCGAGAGCTCGTTCAGATGATGAACGCCTCCGCGGCGATGGTACCAGCGCACGTCGATGAGTTCGAATTGGCCAAGCTGGAGACACTGCCCTCTGCCAAGGTGCGTCCATCGCGTGTTGCGGCTAGCCCGGTACAGTTCGAATGCGTGGTCACCCAAATCGTGCAGCTTGAGGCGCAAGGCCGCGCGGCGCTCCCGGCGTGGCTGGTGTTGGGCGAAGCAGTAGCGATCCACATTGACCGGAAGCTGATCAAGGACGGCGTATACCAAACTGCGCAAGCACGCCCGATCCTGCGCGGCGGTGGGCCAGCCGACTACTTCGAAATCGGCGCGGAGCAGCTTTTCACGCTTGAGCGACCAGGTTGATTGACTTGGCGTCGAGAAAAGTCGATGCCAGTCACTTTTACAGCGCCGCCTGATATTTTTCTGCAAGGAGAACTCTCATGTTTCAACGTACCGATATCGCATTCGAAGCCGAGGGCGGTGTCACACTTCGCGGCTGGCTCTATGTGCCCACCGGCGGCACCGGCCCCTACCCCGCAATCACCATGGCGCATGGCTATGCCGGCGTGAAGGAGCAAGGCCTCGAGCGATTCGCCGAGAAATTCGCCTCCAACGGTTTTGTTGTCCTCCTGCACGATCACCGCAACTTCGGCGCCAGCGATGGTACGCCGCGCCAGGATATCGACCCATGGCGTCAGATCGCCGATTGGCGGCGCGCGATCAGTTTCCTCGAACACCAAGAGGTCGTCGATGCGAAGCGCATCGGCTTGTGGGGCACGAGCTATGCCGGCGGCCACGCGCTCGTGCTTGGCGCAACTGAACGCCGTTTGCGCGCGGTCGTCGCGCAGGTACCGACGATCAGCGGCTTCGAGCAAGGACTACGTCGAATTCCGCCCGATGCCTTCGCAGCGGACGAGCGCGCGCAAGCACTTGGCGAGCCACCGCGCCGACAGACGATCGTCAGCGCCGATCCGGCCATCCCCGCTTCGTACCGCGCCAAGGACGCCATCGAGTTCTATCTGCAGCCCGTGCCCGACGGCGCCTGGGAGAACAGCGTCACGGTGCGCTCGACGCGCGCCGCGCGCATGTACGAACCCGGCGCGTGGATTGCGCGCGTGTCTCCCACACCGCTGATGATGATCGTCGCGCTGCAAGACACGATCACGCTGACCGATCTCGAACTAGCCGCCTACGAGCGCGCCCTTGAGCCGAAGCGCCTCGTGACGATCCCCGGCAGCCACTTCGATCCATACATTGCCAGATTCGATCAATCCAGTACCGCCGCACTGGACTGGTTCAATGAACACCTAGCCTGAACAACACAACCGAGGAAACACACATGCCAATATTTCACGCCCACGTTCCGGCTCAAAAGTTCTCCAGCGAAGAGAAGCGGGCTCTGGCGGATGCCTTGAATCTCGCGCTTCATGAAGCCATGAATTCGCCTATGGATGACCGTTTCGTCATCATCAGTGAGCACAAGGACGATGAATTCTTCATCCATCCGACCTTTCCCAACTTGAAGAGATCCGACAAACGCATGCTCATATCGGTGACATTCGGCACGAGCAGGACGGTGGAGCAGAAACGCAAGCTCGCGGAGTTGGTCACCCGATACGCAGTAGAAAAAGTTGGCGTCAGCCAGGACGATGTCAGCCTGATGATGTATGCCATTTCCTTGGAGAACATGAGCTTCGGCGGTGGCAAGCTGGTCTCTGATATCGACCTCTCTATGCCTTGGGTAAACAAGTAAGAAGGAAAGATCATGACCTCGACAAACATCGCCTACGCTCCTCTGGAATGGAAGCTGCTGACCAAGAAACGCGGAAGTTCAACCCAGGGACTTCCACTGGGGAAAGAGGCTCTGGCCTGGGTGACCAGTACGGTGACCCTGATTTATGGTGAGCGGGATGCAATTCTCGTCGACACCTTTCTCTCTGAGGAACAGTCGAAGGAACTGGTGGAATGGGTTGCCGAGAGTGGCAAGAATCTCACCACGATCTATGTGACGCATGCCCACGGGGACCATTTCTTCGGCCTAAAGCTGTTGCTTGACCGGTTCCCGAATGCCAAGGCGGTCGCCAGCCCTGCGGTCGTCGAAGGGATCCGCAAGCAGGTCGATCCCGATTTTATCAAGACCTTCTGGGAAACGCGGTTTCCCGGCCTGATTCCAAAAGAACTCGTCATCCCCGATGTTCTGGAGGGCAACGAGCTGGAACTCGAAGGGCGAAAATTGGTGGTTGTGCAACTTGGACACACCGATACAGTCAGCACGACTTGTCTTCATGTTCCTTCGATTGATCTCGTTGTCTCAGGCGACTGTGTCTATAACAACACGCACCCCTATCTGGCGGAATGTGATGCGGCAGCCCGTGAAGAATGGCTCGCGGCACTCGACAAGGTCGAATCGCTGCATCCCCGTGCGGTAGTCGCTGGACACGGTGTACTCGATCCCGATAGCGACCCGCGACACATCGAGGAAACCCGGAAATACATCCTCGATTTCAACAAATCGTTGCAATCGGCGGCGAGTGCGCGCGACCTCTATGACAAAATGCTGGAGCTTTACCCGGATCGGGTTAATCCCGGCTCCCTGTGGGCTGCCGCTAACGCAGCAAAACCTTCGTAACACCCGGTACAGAGGGTTCAGGCGCTTCTCCAACGCATGAGCCCTCTGCAGCCCATATTCAACTGGGTAACTGACGTGAAGTACAACTTAATTCGTTCGTTTGAACACGTTACGCAAAAACATCTGTTGCATGAAACATGCTCTTGTCTTTTTATCTGAAAAACTCAATATTTTCCTTAAGCCAATCAGAAAGTTCGCGCGGAGCTGACCCAGTTAGTTCCTCGACCGTCAGGGTTCGCTCTGTCAGGACTGAATGGTTGAATATTTGATCCAGTCCAACCAGCAGTTCTGCAACGAATGAAGGCAGGCCTTCAGCCAGTAACGCAGCACGCTGTTCCTCGGGGGAGCGGTCCATATAGGTGACCGTACGACCTAAAAGATCGGATAATTTCTCTGCAACCTCATGCATTGTCCAGTTACGTGGACCTGTAAGGTGATAAGCACGCTGGGAGTTATCGGCTACTTTTTCAAGTAGCGCTACACGTGCAGCATCGGCTACATCCCGAGTGTCAATCAGATTGACACGTCCCTTACCTGCAGCACCCGCCCAGGTTCCAGCAGCGACATGTCCGCCAGCACGCTTGAGTACATCCATGAAAGTCGTCGGTCTCAATACGGTTGAGGCCACAGGTTGTTGGGCCAAATGAGCTTCTATCGCTGCATGCCACGCAAAAGGATTGGCGAGCGTCGTTGGCCCCATCACCGAAAGTTTAACAATATGGCGTACGCCTGTTTTTACCGCTGCATCAATGAGTGCTATCTCATTAGCCACCTGTTGAAGGGATGTACCATGGGAGATAAAAAGTTTATCGACACCCGTAAGCCCCATTTCTAACGTTGACGGCTTATCAAAATCGACAACAACAGATGATACCCTGTCGGAAATATTTTTAGGGGCCTTCTGACGAGTGAGTGAAATAACCTCGACGGGATCTGATGCAAGTGCATTGATTAAGTGTGAACCGACACGACCAGTGGCACCAGCAACAGCGATGCGAAGTTCAGGTGCAGTAGTATTCAATTGATTAAGCATGATGAACCCTTATTATATGATGGAACGATCAGTCCATTTATACTGGAACGATCATTCCAAATTGTCAACGGAGTATTTATGAGTGGTAAGCCGCAATATGATGAAAATGCCGTGCTTAATGCAGCGATCGGTGTTTTCTGGATTCATGGGTATGCAAATGCTTCCATCAGCGACCTTACAGAAGCAACAGCACTGTCACGGTCCAGCCTTTATCAGCGATTTGGGGATAAGGACGGACTATTTAATGAGTGTCTCAGGCTGTATACGGACCGCGTCATGAGACGCATGAATTCGATTCAATCTGAGTCATCCAGAGTAAGGATTGAAGCATTGCTGCGTGAATTTTTTCCTGATAGTGCTGAAACAGATCACCCCAAAGGTTGCCTGCTGTCTCGCAGCCTCACTGAGCAGGCAGACCTTACAGCCGCAGGGAAAATCACGATGAACGAGGGGATCTGCCAACAGCGACAGGTATTGTTAAATATTCTGGAGAAGGGGCAGCAAACGGGTGAAATTGCACAAGATGTCGATCTGGATCTGCTAGCCTGGTATTACTTTGGAATTCTGCAGTCGGTTGTAAATCTGCCTTCAGCCGGAGCAAACCGACAGACTCTTTCAAAGCTCGTTGATATTTCAATGTCGGCCTGGCCAAAAAGCGATATTACCTATCCAGATCCTGATGGTGGAACCTGATGAGTATTAATAATATCAGGACCCGTACTTAACTGAGTCTGAGATCAGATGTTCCTAGCGCGTCAGTTGGCAGAGATTTGTTTAAACAACAAATCTGATTGCCCTCTTTTTCTCATTTCATTTCAGCAGCCTCATCAAACTCCCGTCTGGCTGCTTCGACTTCAGGCAATTTATCGAGCGTCCATTGGTGTAGTGCACGAAACGGTTGCTGTAAGGTCCGGCCAAGTGGTGTGATTTCGTATTGCACTGCCACTGGTGAGAAGGAAAGGATCTGTCGCGACACCAGCCCATTGCGTTCGAGCCTCCGCAGGCACTGCGTCAGGGCCTTCTGAGTCACGCCCTCAAGTCGCCGTTTAATGGCGTTATATCGCTGTGGTTCATCATTCAGTACAGTCAGAACCATCATTGACCATTTATCTGCAATTTGATCAAACAGTGCCCGACTAGGGCAATCGGAAGAGAAGCACTGCGGGTGTAAAGTTAGCATAGGAGGTTTCCTTCGATATACCAGGGCTACTTAAGGTGCCTAATTGACATCAGGTCTATAAAATATACCTAATAGGACTCCCAACACAATGGAGTCGATTAACATGTCTCAAAATAAATCTAGCATCCTGTTTAGTCCTTTTTCCGTCCGTTCTCTTGAGCTCAAAAACCGGATCGTTATGGCACCTATGACGCGGCTTTTTGCACCGGATGGTATACCAGGAGAAGCAAATACAGCCTATTACCGACGTCGTGCAGAGGGAGGTGTTGGTCTGATCCTTTCGGAGGGCACCGTTGTTGATCGCCCGGCGTCACGCAACGATTCCGGTATCCCTTTTTTCCACGGGGAAGCTGCACTGGCTGGCTGGAAAAATGTGGTTGATGCTGTACACGATGCGGGCGGCCGCATGGCACCGCAGATCTGGCATACAGGTGCAGCGCGTTACATAAACGGCTGGGAACCAGATGCACCTATTGAAAGCCCGTCAGGTTTTGATGCGCCCGGAGACCCACGCGGCGTTGCCATGAGTGAAGAAGATATTGCAGATACAATTTCGGCGTTCGTAAAGGCAGCAACAGATGCCAAACGTCTCGGCTTCGACACGGTCGAAATACATGGCGCGCATGGATTTCTGATCGACCAGTTCTTCTGGGCAGGTACTAATCTGCGTACCGATCGCTATGGTGGCCCTACAATCAAAGAGCGTACGCGCTTTGCCAGTGAGATTGTCTCCGCTGTTCGTCATGCAGTCGGTCCTGATTTTCCGATTATCATGCGCGTTAGCCAATGGAAGCAGCAGGACTACGGAGTCCGAATTGCCGAAACCCCGGCGGTGATGGAAGACTGGCTATTGCCGCTGGTTGAGGCTGGCGTCGATATCCTGCACTGCTCGCAGCGTCGGTTCTGGGAACCTGAATTTCCTGAGATTGACGGTGAAAATGGCCTGAACTGTGCGGGTTGGGCGAAAAAAGTGACTGGCGCCACGACAATTAGCGTGGGTTCGGTTGGCCTGGATAACGATGTTACTAATGCTTTTGCCGGAAAGGGCTCAGCTCCTGCGAGCCTGGAGCGACTCATTGAGCGCATGGAGCGCGAAGAGTTTGATCTCATCGCTGTGGGTCGTGCCCTGCTAAGTGATCCAGATTGGGTAACAAAAGTAGAAAATGGTAATTACTCAGCGTTAAACGGGTTTAATCCGGCATCACTTGCCGAGCTGGTTTAAGGCTGCATTCTAGCAAAATTAACTGTAACACAATTTTCTCACTAGCTGTATTGTTTGTAATGCCTGGTTCTGGCACAGGGTTGCAACAGCAACCCTAATTTTTGTAATGATACAAAGTGCCCGCTATTGCAATGGTCAGATCTCTACAAATATTTGGATATGATCCTTCAACATTCAGTATTTAACACTTAGTTAAGCAGTAGCTTTGATTTAAGAAAAACAAAACATCCGCCTTAGATACCGTGCCATCAAGGAGGATCGTAACCCAATGTTCTTTATTCATATGGTAAGCAGGTAAGAATCCGGCAGATGATCTCAAACTTCCTATGATTTCAGGTGGGCATTTGATATTGATAATTTCAACCACCTCATCGCCTTTAAGGCCAAGCTTTGTTCGTGGAACCGTCATAGCGAGACAGAACCATTTACGATTGTTCTCGTGTCTAAATACCGCATATTCGGGGTATTTCATCCAGGGGAAATCGGGGTTAATGTCATATTCAGTGACTATGTAGCGGAACACGATTTCTTTGTTGATCATATGGGCATCTTCGGTAGTTCTGAAATATATCTAGTCTTGTGCTTATTGTTTAAAGTAGATATTGACCACAGTCACCACTGTAATGCCCATTATCTGAGTGGTACCATAAAAATCAATAAAAGTGGTTCTTCTTATAATACCGCGATCCTTTATGTTGATTAAATCCAGCAACACAAAACAGGAAAGTTAACTGACAATGCGATTAAATGAATTTCAACAACCTATCGGCAGAGCTTTACCTGAATGGACACCGGCAAAGCATCCAGAACAAACTGTTCTTACTGGACGATTCTGTCGATTAGAGCGTATTAATGTAGAGCGACACGCCAAAGAATTATACGAAGCATTTAAAGAAAGCCCCGATGCTCGTCATTGGACTTATCTTCCTTACGGGCCGTTTAATACTTACGATAAATACCGAGATTTCTTAATTAGTATGGTAGAACTCAATGACCCGTTTCATTATGCTGTCATTGATCAATCAACAGAAAAAGCGGTGGGAACAGTAGCTTTGATGCGTATTGATGCCGCGAATGGTGTGATAGAAATCGGCCATGTCGTCTATTCTCCCAGAATGCAACGTACACCGCTCTCGACTGAAGTCATGACTCTGTTACTTCACTATATTTTTGACGATCTCGGCTATCGGCGATTGGAATGGAAATGTGATTCATTGAACGGACCGTCCCGAGCGGCAGCTGAACGTTTTGGTTTTACGTTCGAAGGTGTCTTCCGACAGTTACTGGTAACTAAGGGCCGAAATAGAGATACGGCTTGGTACTCCCTTCTCGACAGTGAATATGCAGTAGTTCGATCAGCCTATGAAGCTTGGCTTGCTCCGGCAAACTTTGATGAAGCTGGTCTCCAGATAGATAAGCTGGCCAATTTCATCACGAAAGTAAGATAAGCTAGGCTAAACCAAATTTAACATAAGGAAAAGGCTGACCACATATATGGTCAGCCTTTTCCTTTATGACTTTCAGTAAATAATTTATTCTTTTGCCATTGGTTTAGTCGTTACTTTGGTTTTTTGACCAGCAGTAATGGTATCAATGGCTTTCTGGACGGAAGTTACTTCATCCGCGGTAGTCATTACACGATATTCCAGATCAAATGACTGACGACCTTCTGGTGCCAGTGTTTTCACCCGACCCTGTTCGCGTTCAATCTGACGTGCATAGGCGTAGCTGGTACCAGGTTCAATACCTGTGACATAACCTTGTTTTAGTGTATCGGTGTTTTTCCACATGGTCAGCGCAGGCAATTGTTTGGTGTCAAAACTAATGGCAACACCTTTATCAGCCGCTTTGTTATGCAACATAGCAGTGGTTTTGCCATCTTTATCAGCATAAGGCACCAGATTGAAGACCATTTCATCATAGCCTTTGGTTGGGCCTTGATAGGTTTCCCAGTTTTTCAGACCTTTTTTCGCATAGTCATTAAATGGTGAAATTTCTTTTACTGGTGCAACAAATTTGGCACCTTCTTCCAGAATCGGAGAGCCAAAGTTGCTGTGATAAATGATTTGGTAGTCACGATCGTAATCGCTATTGTTGGTCAGTTCATCATGTATTTTGACGACTTTTTCACCTGGAATAACAGTTGCTTGAGTCCATGTTTCCAGAGCACTGATTTTAAATGTGTTCTCTTTCACTAAGCCCTTAACATGAATGGCATAAGGTGCAGTTTCATCAACGCTGACGATAACTTTTGATGCTGGGGTATTACCTGCCCGACCGTGCAGACTCATCAAGCGGCCATTTTCTTTACCAGGATGGCCGGTCCATTCATAACCACAACGCACCATCATTTCATTGAAACCATCTAACCAGCCAAGACCGTTTCGCATTTCTAAATTCATATAGGCAGGGTTTACAATTTCATCAACCGGTGATTTCCAGCCATAACGAACGTCACCACTCTTAATTTCAAAAATGTCCATACCGCGAGTTGGGATGAGAGAAACTTTTAGATCTTTTGTTTCGATAGTGATCAGAGTGCTGCCTTCTTGTTTTCCACCATGCAGAGTCTTCTTGATTACAGAAAATGCAGGGGCATCTTTTAAACCCAGTTCATCACTGGTCACTTTCCAATTTGCTTGTTCAATGTTTTCGACTGTATCAGTCAGAACAAAATCCTTAGCGAATACAGCCGCAGGAGAAAGTAATAATGCAGCAATGCTTAAGGATAACAGCGTTTTTTTCATATCAATAATTCCCTTAGTTATTAAAAATAGTTTTGCTGAAACGATTCTTCATAAATTATGGCGATTCAAAAGGGATTTTTTTGTGACACCTGTCACGTAAATATTTATGCTGAATTAATTCAATCTTATTTCGATTGCTGAATCACAATTATTTATATTTTTATGAAAAATATAAAACCATCCCTACCTCACTACGAAATTAATAATTTATTTTAAAGTAACCAGCCAATTCTAAATGTAACACAGTGTAACTTCATGATATTCATCAATGTCCGCTTTTTTTGAATTTTATATATTCAACCCCAAAAGAAAATTAACACCAGATTTAAGATCATCAGTTGTCCAGTAATTTGTCACATTATTACAAATGTGAATAACATAACTAATATTCCATTAGTTTTAATGTGATTTAGTACCACTGTTGAATAAGGGTTTATGCTTATATGAATATGAGAATTTTTTTTGTGTGCTGAAAAGCGTTTTACATCTGACATCAATCATGCCTCATAAATACCCGCGAAAGATTAACTAAGAAATAAAAAAATCGATACCACTTGAATATCTAAATAGCCAGTAAAAGATTTAATTAACTTTACCGTAACTTATGTAAGGATAAATTAGTATGGAGGAAAACATGAAACACAAATGTAATTTCAAACATATTCATGGAATTAATTATTCCATTCTTGCTGTGAGTATAATGGCTTTACTCACAGGTTGTAATTCTAATGAGGATAATAATAATCATACACAATCTACATATCTTGAAAAATATCGTCCTCAGCTTCAGTATACCCCATCAAAAAACTGGATGAATGATCCTAATGGACTTGTTTATAGTAATGGAGAATATCATTTATTCTATCAATACAACCCCAATGGCAATAGTTGGGGTGACATGTCATGGGGTCATGCAGTAAGTAAAGATCTCGTACATTGGGATGAATTAAATGTTGCACTACCAGTAGAAAAAGATACAAATGGAAATGTAGTCCAGATGTTTTTTTCTGGCAGTGCAGTCGTTGATACTAATAATTCGAGTGAGTTAGGTTCCGCGACCAATCCTCCAATGGTTGCAATGTATACCAGTTATTATCCAAATACGACAACACTTCCAAACGGCAAAACTGTTCAAGCGGGTACGCAAGCACAATCAATTGCCTATAGCACAGATAAAGGAATAACTTGGACACAATATGCAGGTAATCCGGTTATTGCGACACCACCGACAGGTTATGAAGATCAATATCGCGATTTTCGTGATCCTAAAGTTTTTTGGTATGAGGCTGAACACAAATGGGTCATGGTTGCAGTCCTTTCAGCACAACACAAAGCCGTCCTTTATTCCTCGACCAATCTAAAAGACTGGGAGTTCATGAGTGAATTTGGGCCTGCAAATGGGGTTGCTGGTGTCTGGGAATGTCCTGATTTATTTCCTTTGTCTGCTGATGGTGACCCGGCCAATCAGAAATGGGTCATGATTATCAACCTAAATCCAGGTGGACCAGCCGGGGGCTCAGGTACTCAATATTTTGTTGGTAAATTTAATGGCACAACCTTTGAAGCGGATCAGTTAGCCGATAATACTCCGCCCTCTGGTAGCGTTGTAGCTAATGGCGATTTTGAAGGCTCTGGTACTTATACCGATTTAGGCTGGACAACCACAGGTGACCTTCAAAATACATCGCCCTCGGCTGGCAATCTCTCAGGACAAGGCGGTGTTACCAACTATCAAGGACAACGATTAGCAAATACGTTCATTAATGGTGATGCATCGACTGGCACGATAGTTTCGCCTGATTTTCAAATTACCAATAAGTATATAAATCTGATGGTCGGTGGTGGTAATCACCCGCATGATCCAAACACTCAAGACGATGCAACAGTTCCTGCTGGTGATCTACTTTTCCCTGGTGCAAATTTTGAAGGCGCCAATGGTGCCCTATATTCTGACTTAGGATGGGTCGCTAGCGGTGATTTTGTCGGACAACCCATAGCTACAGGTGCTATCGGCGATCAGCAAGCCGTTTCTGGTTTTATGGGAACCGGTCTGGTTAATACGTTCTTCGGGTTTAATTTAAATGAACAAGGTGACATTCCAACAGGTACACTAACATCACCAACATTTACCGTAACAAAGTCATATATAAACTTTTTAATTGGCGGCGGAAATCACCCTTACGGGACTGATGGTGCGACAGCAGTCGTATTAAGAGTGGATGGTCAAGTTGTTCGCACTGCAACAGGTCAGGATTTAGAAACACTGAACTGGACGAATTGGGATGTGTCTGAATATATTGGCAGACAAGCTCAAATTGAAATTATCGATGAAAATAACAGCGGCTGGGGTCATATCAATGCCGATAACTTCATGGCATCAGACACACCAGCAAAAGCAGTTTCAACGGAAACATCTGTAAATCTGATTGTAGATGGAGAGACAGTTCGTACTGCAACTGGTAGTAACGCCGAGGCCTTAAGTTGGCGCACATGGAACGTCGCTGCATTTGAAGGTAAAACAGCTCATATTCGTATTGTTGATAAAAATACCGGAGGATGGGGTCATATTTTGGCTGATCACATCATGCAATCAAATGAAGTTAAGCAGATCGCTAATTGGGCTGATTTTGGTTCAGACTTCTATGCTGGTGTATCATGGAATAACGTTCCTGATGGTAAACGCCTCTGGTTAGGTTGGATGAGCAATTGGAATTATGCGGGTAATATACCTACGTCGCCATGGCGTAGTGCTCAAACATTTGTACGCGAGTTGGGATTAAAAACAATTAATAATGAAGTTAAATTAACTCAGACCCCAACTGAAAATTTAATTTCACTGAGGAATTCTTCATTATTTAACCTGAAAAAAGAAACTAAATTAATCGCTGGGATTTCGCCATTTGGCGCTAAAAAAATTAAATCTGCCGTAGCTGAAATAAATACGGAATTTAACCCTGGTGACGCTACATCAATTGGATTTAAAGTTCATGCAGGTGATAATGGGGATGAAACCATTATTGGTTACGATGCAGTTTCTGGAGAAGTTTATATTGATAGGACTAAATCAGGTGATGCGACATTTAACTCAAGCTTTGCCGCTGTACACCGAGCACCATTAAATTTTAGTCCATCTGGAACCGTAAAACTACACATTATGGTTGATACTTCATCTGTAACTGTATTTGCAGGAGAAGGAGATGTGGTTTTAACAGATCAAATATTCCCTAGCGCAGATAGTAATGGCATTGATATGTTTAGTGAAGGGGGGGATGCAACTCTAAAATCACTAACAGTATGGCCGTTAAAATCCATTTTGGCGGAGAAATAAAGTTAATTTAATTTTTAGCTTTGCTGCAAATATAAAGCTGATTTACTTAAATAACCTGAGATCGATTTAAATAAACATAAGTTGTGTTATTTAACCCGCATTGAATATCAATGCGGGTTTATTTCCCTTACGACAGCTGATAAGGTTTATCGGTTAAGCCCCGAGTTTTTTGAATTTCTCGACGCATACGTTCAGCCGTTTCCACAGGAGAATGAGTAAGGGTTGTTTGTCCTGCATTCGGGCCAAACACGCCGAGCCCACCGGCATTACTTACTGAGGCCACAAATTCAGCATTAGTGAGCCATGACATCGGGCCTTGTACCAGCGGATATTTGATACCCAAAATTTCAGTGATACTTTTTTTCATGATGGCTTTCTCTGCAGTTATATTTTTCAAGCAGTTACTGCACGATTACGGGCGATGATATGTTCATGAGTCAGAGGTTCACTAGAAGACATAAATTCATCCATTAATGAATCCCTATTTCGTGGCGAACGCGATTTATCTGCTATAACGAGGGCAGTTTTCAGTTGCTGAACATTGAGTTCGGTACAATAGGCAGGAGTCCCAGGTTGTTGCCGCCAGGAATTTTCTAGCGTTCCGGCATCTATAGCATCAAAACCGGTATCTCTGACCAGTTCCATTGCAACAGATTTTGCATTGTCATTATCCCCTGCAATCGGGATTGCAATTCGTCCGGAAGATGGGATTTCACGATAGTCTCCTGCAAGTGTCGCTGCAAGGACGGCATTCCATGCTTTGATTAGTGGCCGGCCAATCAGTTCACTCGCCCAGACACTCTCGGGTTTGCCTTCGTCTACAATCGCGGGGATATACCCATCACGGGCTGGATAATAGTTAGACGTATCGATAACCGTGACATAATTTGGAACGCCAGCAAGTAGTTCTGTTAGCTCTACATATTTTCCGAAAGGTATAGAAAGAATAATGACATCAACATTCCTCACAGCCTCTTCGCGGGTAACTGCTGTAGCACCGATTTCGCGAGCCACGTTATAAATAGTTTCTGGACCTCTGGAGTTCGCCAGCTTTACTATATGACCACAGGCTGTCAGTTTGCGAGCCAGTGTTGCACCAATGTTACCCGCTCCGATAATACCAATGTTCATTTTATCTCCTCATTTATGGGATATAGCCGTAGCTCAATCTTCCGCTGGGTAAGCGAACGAGTTAAGCGTGTCACGAAGTTCAATCAGTTCATCTTCTGTAAACTGACAGGCTGATTTGATTTTATCGGTAACCCCCCAGAGCTCTTCACGGAGGGATTCACCCGCTTCAGTCAGCGTGATGAGAACCCGTCGCTCATCGGACGGATCTCGTTTACGAATAACCCGTCCGGAAGCTTCAAGTCGCTTTAGAAGTGGCGTAATTGTTCCTGTATCCATACCTAATTTGAGTCCTAATTCCCCAACTGGACGTGGTGTTTCAGTGAACAGTTCCAGCATCACTAGGTATTGTGGAAACGTCACGCCTAGCGGATCGAGGAATTTTTTATGCAATCGGTTCATACGATTGGCAGCGCCATATAAAGCAAACGAAAGCTGAGTACCGATTTCTTTACGTTCTTTATTATTCATTGCTATAAATATTACCTGTTGATTGATTATCTAGTGCGCTAGTTAATATTGCATAACCTAACCTGAATGTGAAGTGTTAATCAAAGCAAAACCCTATTTTGGCATACAACTTAACCCGCGAAATTATCTCTCAAGAAATTCCAAAGAATGTATATAAAGCGCCAATGCCTGACGAGGTTGCAGTGAAGTAGACCGTTAAAACAGCACCATGGATAAAGCAGAAAGAGCGAGCATACCTGAACAACCTTGATTGAAGCGTCTGACTAATTTCGCGTCCTTAAGGTAGTGTTTGATCATTGCACCAAACCAAGCCCATATGCCAACACATGGAAAACTGACCACAGCAAAAAGAATGGTGTACAGGGCAATATCAGTGAATGAAAACGCGCTCGGTAGGCATGTGGAAACGGCCACACTGGCCATAATCCAAGATTTCGGGTTGATCAACTGGAAAAAAGAAGCTCCGATGAAAGTCATTGGGTGTGATGCATCTTCCTCCTGGATCTCACCTGTGCCGCCCAAAATCTTCCATGAAAGATAAAAAATGTACGCAGCACCAACATACTTCATGACCTCTTGAATATAAGGAAATAGAGTAAATATTTTATGCAGCCCCAAACCTACCAAAAGTAGCATGAGTGCACTTCCGGCACTGGCTCCAGAGATGTGACCAAGTGTTTTACTAGCCCCAAAGCGGACGCTGGAAAAAAGTACCATGAGGTTGTTTGGCCCTGGGGTGACGGACATAACGATCGCCAGAAGCAGAAAGGAGTGTTGATTTGCGTTTAAAACTGACCCACTAAACCCACATATTTGCGTCGAAATTTGACCCACGTAAACAGACTATCCTGCTTATTTTATGAGCGGGAGTTAGGAGTGATTAACGTGGCCATTTTGAGCAAGATCAGACGTTGGTATTTCCGCGATAAACTCTCGATCCGGGAGATCGCCCGCCGTACCGGATTTTCCCGCAATACAGTTCGCCGTTATCTCAGAACTGAGATTGCTGAACCCCTTTATCCTCAACGGCAAACACCCAGTAAACTCGATGCTTTTACCGATAAACTGACGCAGTGGTTAACCGATGCAGCCAGAACCTCTCGTAAACAACGCCGCTCCGTCAAACAGATGCACGCTGATTTATGTACCCTCGGTTTTGATGGCTCCTATGATCGCGTAGCGGTATTTGCCCGCGAGTGGCGTCGTCGGCAATTAGAATCCACTCACGGTGCTAGCAAGCACACCTATATCCCTTTGCAGTTTTCGCCCGGCGAAGCATTTCAATTTGATTGGAGCGAGGATTGGGCGGTAATTGCGGGTGAACGCGTCAAGCTGCAAGTTGCTCATTGTAAATTGAGTTACAGCCGTGCTTTCTTCGTTCGCGCTTATCCGCTGCAAACCCATGAGATGCTGTTTGATGCGCATTACCATGCCTTTACGGCATGGGGTGGTATTCCACAACGGGGCATCTACGACAATATGAAGACCGCCGTAGATAAGGTAAAACAGGGTAAGCAGCGCGATGTGAATGCCCGGTTTGCGGCCATGGTTAGTCACTATTTGTTTGATGCTGAGTTTTGTAATCCAGCCGCCGGTTGGGAAAAGGGTCAGATCGAGAAGAATGTACAGGATGCCCGGCGACGATTGTGGCAAAAAGTGCCTGAGATGCCGTCACTGACGGCATTGAACGATTGGTTGGCTGCACGTTGTGTCGCGCTCTGGCATGAATCAACCCATCCTACTGAAGCCAGAACAATCCAGGCCGCACTGGATGATGAACGTCCCTTCCTGATGCCAGTTGGCCAGCCTTTTGATGGATTCGTCGAGCAAACAAAGCGGATCTCTCCCACGAGTTTGCTGACCTTTGAACGCACGCGTTACAGCGTGCCCTCGTCATTTGCCAACCGCCCGGTGAGTTTGCACATTTATCATGACCGTCTCGAGGTGATTGCAGAAGGCGGCATTATCGCGGTCCATCAACGGTTGTTTAATCGCAAACATGAACACCCACTCATCATCTACGACTGGCGACATTATCTCTCTGTATTACAGCGAAAGCCGGGGGCATTGCGTAACGGTGCGCCGTTTGTCGAATTGCCTCAAGCCTTCCGGACATTGCAATCCATTCTACTCAAGCGCATAGGAGGTGATCGGGAGATGGTGGACATTTTAGCGCTGGTATTGCTGCACGATGAACAGGATGTATTGACGGCAGTTGAATTAGCGTTGGAGACGGGCGCACCCTCGAAGCAAATTGTCCTCAATATTTTGAGTCGATTACTGGATAAAACACCGCTGGCACCGATAGATGTCCCACCCGAGCTGACACTGAAGATCGAGCCGTTGGCTAACGTGACCCGCTATGACAATCTGAGACTGCAAGGAGATCATCATGCTCACTAATGCCATGCTCCCCGTACTTAAATCACTGAAGTTATATGGCATGGCTCACGCGCTGGCAGATCTTGCGGAACAAGACTCACCGGCATTTCAGGCCAGCATCACGGTATTAGATCATTTATTGAAAGCAGAACTGGCAGAGCGAGAAGTTCGCTCGGTGGCCTATCAATTAAAAGCCGCTAAGTTTCCTGCCTATCGAGATGTGAATGGTTTTAACTTTACTGAGAGCATGGCTAATGAGGCGCTTATCCGGCAACTATGCCAAGGTGACTTTATGGATAATGCACAAAATGTGGTTTTAGTGGGCGGCCCGGGAACCGGTAAAACCCATCTTGCTACCGCCATCGGGATACAGGCCATTGAACAGTTTCACCGACGCGTTCGATTCTTTTCGACCATTGAATTGGTGAATGCGCTGGAGAAAGAAAAACAGCAAGGCAAAGCAGGACAAATCGCGGCCAGATTGATGCACACCGACTTAGTTGTACTGGATGAAATGGGTTACTTACCCTTTAGTCAAACGGGTGGCGCCTTACTCTTTCACTTGATGAGTAAACTATACGAATGTACCAGCATGATCATCACGACCAATCTGAATTTTGCGGAATGGTCGAATGTATTTGGTGATGCGAAGATGACAACAGCCCTGTTAGATCGGGTGACACACCATTGCCATATTGTTGAAACTGGGAATGACAGCTATCGTTTTAAAGAAAGTTCAACCAAGGGGAAAAAGGAGAAAAAGACACCGGTTTATCCACAACCCAAACCCGTAAAATAGTGAATTAGGGTGGGTCAAAATTCAACGCAAAAAGTGGGTCAGTTTTAAGCGCAAATCAACACAGAAAGGAGCTCAAATTCTGCGCTGTAATATTCATATACTCCATTCCTGGTGTTGTGTCGCTCTCCTGTAATCACCAAAAATTTCGGGCACGGTCCGGCTCATGAAAGCTAATTTCAAACACAGTAAATCTTTTGTTTCGCTTGTTTTGACGTAGCGCATAAACAAAAAAACTCGATTAATATTTTGCATACAGCCTTTATCTTTTGAATTTTATAATGGATATAGTGATAATCGCCTTATAAAATTAGCAGTTCAAGAGGTCTTCTCCGAATGGAAAAAGATGCGAATGAAGTTCAGACAAAACTGTTCCAACAGCCGAAATTGGATGCGAAGGACCGAAAATTATTAGCCATCCTGGCGGAGGACGCCTCACTAAGCTATGCAGACCTTGGAAGCAAACTGCACCTTTCTGCACCGGCTGTACATGAGCGGGTCAAACGGCTTAAGAGTGAGGGCGTTATTACGGGTACGGTTGCCAAGCTGGACTGCAACAAAATCGGACGTCCATTACTGGCATTCATCCATGTTGACACGTCGAGTTGGGCTGTAACACGCTCCATCCTCTCTTTGAAATCGCTTCCCGAAGTAGAGGAAATTCACACCGTAGCAGGTGATAGTGCCATGCTGCTAAAAGTCAGAACCCAGAATACTCGGTCACTGGAAGATCTATTGGAAGTGATTCATTCGATTGACGGCTTCACTGGAACGCGCAGCTATATTGTATTAACGCCCCATCTTGAACGGGGGCCAGCTCCAGTACTTTCGGATTAAGGATCGCTTTCAGTTTCAATAAGACCGCAGTTGTAATTGAATCGAATTTTGCCTCTAAGGATTGGAGGTAAATAGCCATCTCAGTTGAAATGGCATATCCACACAATTTAATCTCTTGGTTCGTAAATATTCCGAGATAAACCCGTCTTATTAAGCAAGGCGCTATTTTATTCCAAACGTTTTTCTGATGCCTGTATCAACAGGATTAGCTGGCATAAAACGACGCAATTTCCGAAGAAGAGAAGCCTCACCCTTGGGGGTGTGTCGCATTTTCCAAGCACCCAATGCCGCATTAACCACAGTGGTTGCTACTCCATCAGGCATTGGTGCTTTCTGAACATTTTCCTGTATCGCTTGAGATACTATTTTGCGGTCTGTGTCATAAGCCGATATGGGGAAAATGGCCTGAGGGGCATTGATATCAAGATTGGTTTTTGTGAATGAAGGTTCAACAAGTGTGACACGAATGCCAAACGCCCGTACCTCATGGTCTAAGGACTCAGAGAGCCCTTCAACAGCATGTTTAGAGGCCGAATATAATCCCATATAAGGTGCCGGAAGAAATCCCAGCACCGAACTGATGTTAACAATGCGACCAGACCGTTGTTCACGCATATGCGGTAACACAGCCTGGATAGTGCGCAAAATCCCCCAAACATTAGTATCAAATAATGCTTGGGCTTCGGTTACAGACGTTTCCTCCGTAGCACCGAGTAGCGTGACTCCCGCACTGTTGACCAGAACATCGATACGCTTGGATTTGGCAATGATGAATTCAATTCCACGTTGAATTGATGCTTCATCACAAATATCCATTTCTACCAGTTTAACACCAGGGATCGGCTTTGCCTTTTCGAGGTTGCGCACAGTACCGAATACTTCACACCCTTGTTTAAAAAACATCTCTGCGGTAGCGCGCCCGATCCCTGACGACACACCTGTCACTAAGACGACTTTTGTAGTTGTAGACATAAAATTTCCCTCAAAATACGAGCATTAATGACGTAATAATCAGCTACCTTGAGCGGGTCTGATCTTGAACCAAATGGAGTACATGGCTGGCAGAAACACCAGCGTCAGGATCGTTCCGGCTAAAGTGCCACCAATCAGCGTATAGGCCAGCGTGCCCCAAAACACCGAATGAGTTAGCGGGATGAAGGCCAGGATCGCAGCCAGTGCAGTCAGGATCACCGGACGCGCGCGCTGCACGGTGGCTTCGACAAGTGCACGGAATGGATCCAGCCCTGCCTGTTCGTTTTCACGGATCTGCCCGATCAAAATCAGCGTATTGCGCATGAGGATGCCCGACAACGCAATCAAGCCAACCAGTGCATTGATACCGAATGGCTGCTGGAACAAAAGCAGCGTTGGTACCACGCCGATCAACCCCAGCGGACTGGTCAGGAAGACCATCACCATTCCCGCGATCGAACGGACCTGAAGAATGATAATAAGCAGAGTAATGGCCAGCATGATGGGGAAGATTGGCAGCATAGCGGCCGTCGCCTTGCCCGATTCTTCGATGGAGCCGGCTTCTACGATACGGTAAGCACTCGGCAGTTTTTCCATAATGGGCTGGAGTTGTTGGCTTATGGCCGTCGATACGTCTGGCGGTTGTAAGCCTTCGGCGATATCACCCCGCACGGTGATCATCGGCATCCGGTCACGTCGGCGCATGAGCGATTCTTCCATGCGCACCTCGACCGAGCCCACTTGCGACAACGGGATGCGTTGCCCATTAGCACCAGCCAGCGTGAAATCACCAATTTTGGCCGGGTCGAGCCGGTTGTTACCTGCCGAGCGCGCAACAACCTGTACCGAGCGAATATCCTCACGCACTGCCGTGATTGGAATGCCGCTGAGCAGGAATTGCAGTTGTTGTGCGACAGAGCTGGATGTCAGTCCAACGGCTTGCAATCGATCCTGCTGCAAAGTGAAATGCAGCGTGGGTACGCGCCCTCCCCAATCGGTGTTAACCGTGCGCATCAGTGGGCTGGCATGCATGACGCCTTCGATTTGTGTGGCGATCGTGTGCAGCGTGTCCGGATCTGGCCCCATGACACGATAGGCCACCGGAAATGGCGAAGGTGGGCCAAATACGATCTGAGTTACGCGCACCCGCGCCTCCGGCGCCAACCCATCGGCAACCGCCTCGCGTAGTCTGAACTTGAGCACTTCCCGTTCCTTGTCATCGCCCGCGAGTACCACGATTTTAGCGAATGATGGATCGGGTAATTCGGGCGCCATCGCCAGGAAAAAGCGTGGAGCCCCCTGACCGATGTAGGACGTCACGATCCTAGCTTCCTTCTGCTTCGCCAGCCAGGCTTCGACCTTTTCCGTTGCGGCACTGGTTTGCTCAATGGCGGTGCCATAGGGCATCTGCACTTCAACCAGCACTTCCGGCCGATCGGAAGTCGGGAAAAACTGCTTCTTGACCACCGCCATGCCAAGCACCGCCATCACAAAAAGGCCGATCACCGTACCTGTGACGATCCACTTGCGGGCAATGACGACCCCTAGTATCTGCCGGAAGCGGTTGTAGCGCGGCGTGTTGTAGATGGCCTCATGACCACCTTCGATCTTTTTGAAATCGGGCAGCAGTTTGACCCCGAGATACGGCGTGAACACCACCGCCACCACCCAGGAGGCAATCAGGGCGATACCGACGATCCAGAACATATTACTGGTATATTCGCCTGCGGTGGAATGCGCGAAGCCATTCGGCATGAAACCAACGGTGGTGACCAGCGTACCGGAAAGCATGGGGGCCGCCGTGTGGCTCCAGGCATAAGCCGACGCCGCTATGCGGCTATACCCCTCCTCCATCTTGACCACCATCATTTCGATGGCGATGATAGCGTCATCCACCAATAGCCCTAGCGCCAGGATCAACGAACCCAATGTGATCCGGTCGAAATTCTTGCCGCTAGCCGCCATGATGACGAACACAACGGCTAGCGTCAGTGGTACAGCAGCCGCAACAACAATACCGACACGCCAGCCCATGCTGAGAAAGCACACCACCATCACCACAAGCAAAGCAACGAAGAATTTAACCATAAACTCGTCCACTGCGGAGCTGATGTTAACGGCCTGATCCGTCACCTTAGTCAGCGTCATTCCCAGCGGCAGTTCCGCGCTGATCTTGGTGACTTCAGCTTCAAGCGCTTTGCCGAGATCGAGCCCGTTCCAGTCGTCGCGCATCACGATGCCCAGTAACAATGCCGGTTCACCGTTGTTGCGAACCAGGAAGGTCGCGGGGTCTTCATAGCCTCGTTCGACGGTCGCCACATCTGACAATTTCAGTGTTCGCCCCTGCACGACAATCGGGGTTTGTCGGATCTTCTCCAGATTGTCAAACGCGCCATCAACGCGAACGAAGATCTGTGCTCCCTTTGTCTCGATGGAACCGGCAGGGGTTAGCATATTCTGACTGTTAAGCGCAGCAAAAATGTCTTGCGGCGCAACACCCAGCGTCGCCAAACGGTCATGAGAGAAGGAAACAAAGATACGTTCAGGCTGCTCGCCAATGATGTTAACCTTCTTCACGCCCGCAACATGCAACAGTTGCTGGCGCAGCGTTTCTGCGTCGCGTACCAGCCGTCTTTGCGGCTCGCCCTTGCCTTTGAGGGCAAAAAGCGCAAACGTTACATCTGCATATTCGTCATTAACCATGGGGCCAATAACGCCAGCAGGCAAATTCTTGGCCTCGTCACTGATCTTCTTGCGGGCTTGGTAGAACTCCTCCTGGACTGCCGACGGCGGGGTGCCGTCGCGCAAGGAAACCATGGTAAAAGCCAGACCGGGGCGTGTGTAGGTTTCCGTGCGGTCGTACCATCGCAGTTCCTGCATACGTTTTTCCAGCGGATCAGCGACCTGATCTTGCATTTCCTTTGCCGTCGCTCCCGGCCATGCAGTGACGATCGTCATTTGTTTGATCGTAAATGGTGGATCTTCCGCACGCCCGAGCTGAAAGAACGAAAGAATACCTGCGGCAGAGATCAGGAATATTAAGAACAGCGTGATGGCGCGTTCGCGTACAGCGAGTGCAGACAGGTTGAAACGATGTTCACTCATGGGCGTGCTCCTTCTATTGCGGCAGCAGTCACCGGAGCAGACACACGTACCAGTTCACCCTCATGCAACAGGTGGGCACCGAGTGCCACGATCTGATCACCTGGCTTGATTTGACCTGAGACATGGGCAGAATCATCATCAATATTGAGCACTGTGACTGGGCGCCACGAAACTTTTGCAGGGTTTCCATTAATATTCCAGACGCCAGAGCCCTTACCTGCATCGAATAAAGCGCCAATAGGAACCTTAAGGCCATCTTTTGTTACAAGAAGTTCATCTGCAATTTTAACGGTAACCGTGGAACCTAAAGGTGCACTTCCAAGTGCGCCTGCCAATACATATCGTGCCTCAAAGGTACGAGTCATTGGGTCTGCGGCATCTGAAAGCTGTCTGAGTTTTGCCACTGACGTCGTCTCTTCTCTGCCAAAGAGTTTGGCTTGACCCAGAGACCCCAGCGAAGGACGTAAGGTTTCCGGTAATTGAATAACTGCTTCACGCGCTCCCGCGTGAGCAACCCGCACGACTATTTGTCCTGCGTTAACGACCTGACCAGGCTCCGCAAGGGCTTCAACCACGGTCCCGTCAGCATCAGCGACTAAGTCCGCATAACGGGTTGCATTACGTGCGACTTCAGCTTGCGCTTCAGCGGCACGAAGCTGCGCTGCTGCGGTATCTGAAGCTGCCTTGACTTGATCATAAGCTGAAGCGGATATCGCTCCCGTGCCACGTAAATCTCTGAAACGGGCTTCATCATCTGCGGCTTGTTTCACTTTTGCTTTGGCCGCGATGACAGATTCCTGTTGAGCATGAGCGGCAAGCTTCAGGTCGACAGGGTCAAGTTGCATCAACACTTGCCCCCGCTTCACGATTTGCCCGGTGTCCACGAGGCGTTTCAGCACCTTGCCGGAGACTCGAAAACCTAAATCACTTTCCACGCGAGCCGCCACCACGCCAGTGAAAGAGCGTGATTCGTTCCTGTCGTCATTGACCGATACAGTACGAACCAGTGGTGCTTGCGTACGTGGATCAGATTGTTTTTCCTCGCCGCAAGCCGTTAAGACCAGCGATAAAGCAGTGATAACTGCCATTGATAGTATGCTGTGACGAGACATACATAAGCCTCCATGAAGTGCTGTTCAGGAGGTCATTATCATTCTAGTGACCATATCAGTCAATGGTCACTATATAATTTATGGTGCGAGACTGCGAAGAATCAGATTAGACAGCTGAGTAGGGGCTTCTTCGATATTGTCGAAGTTGTGTTGCAACATGAGAGGATGCAAATAGGGCCGCATAACAAGATAAATAGCTGCGGTCATTTCATCCAAGGGGGTTTTACGCTCAAAGTCTCCCGTTTGACGCCCTTCCTGGAGGATATTCTGAAGTAACATCTTGATGTTTTGTTCAAAGATGATTGTAACCTGCCAACGCTCTTCTGCCGCGGAGGCGGCGATTTCATAGAGCTTTCTATCACCAGTGAATAAACGGAGACTGGCCTGAACAATCTCTTTAAACATGCGGCGCAGCTTCTCGGGCGGCTGATCTGCCTCTTCAATTGCTCTTCGAATATCAGCCTCTATCTTGTCTATGCAATTTGTACAAATACTTTCGCCAATTGCCTGCTTGGAAGAAAAAAATTTGTAAATATATGCCTTTGAAAATCCAATGGATTTTGCAAGGTCGGATACCGTTGTTTTCCCATAGCCATAGCGGCTGAAATGTTCTGTTGCTGCAACAACAATCTGATCCCGCACATCGTGATCAGCTGGGCCCCGATTCACCGCAGGACTTGTGTGTTCTTCGCTCATGATCTTTTTCTCTGGCTTTCATAGATACGTTCTGTGATTTTAACTCCGCATGGTTAGATTGACAACGAGTGACTAATTAGTAATATAGTCACATAATCCTATCAACCATCGGTAAATGTATGTTGCTAAAATATTCATCCTTAATGCTTGTCGTAACTAGTTTGCTGACCGGTTGCGCTGTTGGGCCTGACTATACCCCCCCACAACTTTCCACTCCCAAGCACTTCTTTGGACAATCATCGTTAGAAAAGCAAGACACTATCGACGATGCTGATCTCAACGCTTGGTGGGAAAGGTTTGGTGACGAGCAGTTGACTCGATATATCACCATTGCACTGAAGCAAAATCTTGACATGGCACAAGCAGCAGCGCGATTAGCTCAAGCCCAAGCAAGTCTCGGTGCAGCAACTGCCGCCATGCTTCCATCTGGAAACGTCTCCGGGCAGGCTGCTCGTTCCTATCAATCTGTAGAAACGCCATTAGGCCAGGTTTTGAGCTCTTCTCCGGCTTTTGATCGTCATGGAAATAGTTACGAAGCTAACCTGAACGCGAGTTGGGAACTTGACCTGTTTGGCGGCCTGCGTCGAGACCGAGAAGCCGCACAGGCTGAATATCAAGCCACCTCAGCCGGAGTAGCAGCCACACGACTGGCTGTAGCAGCGCAGACAGCTGGCATCTACATTAATATTCGTGCACTACAAACCCGGCTTAACATTGCCCACAAGCAGGTAGAAACGCAGCAACAAATGCTCGCCCTCACCACTCTTCTTTATAACAAGGGGTTGGCAGCAGAGCGTCAAGTTCAGCTGTCCCAAGCCTCGCTCGCGCAGGTCCAGGCTTCCGAACCGGCCTTGGAAGCAGGCCTAGATGCAGCGCTGAACGCGCTGGACGTGATGTTAGGTACTCCCCCTGGTACACACAGGGCAGAACTGACCACACTGGCACCTATTCCTGTTACACCGAAGATCACGGGAATGGGAACGCCTGGTGAATTGATCACTCGCCGACCAGACCTCATCATCGCCGAACGTCATCTTGCAGCGTCAAATGCGAAGATTGGTGCCTCGATCGCAGAATACTACCCTAAGCTATCTCTAAGTGGCCTAATTGGTAGCTCAACATCTATAGCAGAAGGCAATTTATTTACCGGCGGTGCGGAACAAGCTGCTGGCGTGTTCGGTTTACGCTGGCGGTTATTTGATTTTGGTCGAATCGACGCCCAGATAGCGCAGGCGAAAGGACGTGAAGCAGAGATGCTCGCGGCCTATCGACTTGCTGTTCTGAGAGCTGCTGAAGATGTGGAAGACTCATTCTCAACATTAGTGAAGCGAGAACAACAAGCAACCATGCTGGCGCAAGGCGTTGATGCACTCAGCCGTGCTCGCAAAGCCTCATTTTCTGCTTACCAGAAAGGGACTGTCAGCATGATTGAGGTCCTGCAAGTTGACGAAAACTTATTGCAAGTATCGGATAGACAAATTCTGGCACAAGCTGAGTCGGCAAACGCTGCTGTCGCTGCATTTAAGGCTCTGGGTGGTGGTTGGCAAGAGCATTTGGTGCTGGGAGAACAGAGGAGGTCCAATCCTTGATTTGGCATGGTATTGCTCTAGTAATAGGACTGCTTTTTACTGGGGCATTGCTAATTGGTGGCCCGGCCTTGTATCGCGCGATGGGCGTTTCAGGACTATCGCTGACTGCTGCGCTTTCATATTCAAATATTGTGTTTATGACATCGCCACTCATCTGGACAGTGGTAATGTTGTCGGCCTCATTGCGCGGTGTCAGCGACACACGTACACCAGCACGTATCACTTTATCCGGCGTCACCGGTGTTGACCTTCGAATGGGGCCCATTCCATCATTTGACGTAGCAGGAGTCGGTTTGGCTATTCTGACTTATTACCTGCTGGTAACGTTATTTTTCAGGTTTAGGTATGTTTATTGCTTGCTTCTGGAGGGCTGCGTTCCTATGTGAACAAATTTACTTCTTGGCTATTGTTGTTCTGACTTTATAAGCAGCCTATTTAATCAGATAGTGAACTGACAATTTCAACTTGTGGAATGGTGACCCACAAATGCATTCCTATTCTCATGTCTGCTTGACTGATAATCTGGCTGGCCATGTTTATATACAGACATGTTTTTCCATGTTGCAACTCAAGCAACTCAAACCCTGCTAAATTTGATGGAAGAATTTTTGCTAATTTCATAGGCCACTGATTCAGATTGAATACTGCATCTGGCATTGCACTCAAATGAATATGATTAGTGCAAAGCCGACATGTTATTTTCTGACCAATTTCATTCGCCAGAAGTGGCACCCATAATGGTAATTCATCTATTTTTATTTTGGTTAATGCAGATGTATGGCAGTGTTCAACTATTTTCGCAGGAAAAACTATCTTATTCTTTTGTCCCAACTTGCTGGCTATATCAGGTATTGCAAGTAATTTTATTAATTGCCCATCAGCGAGCACCTTCCCTTTTTCCAGCAACACTAAGTGGTCAGCTAGTTGAATGACCTCATCGATTGCATGGCTAACGTAAATAATAGGAATATTAAGCTGTTCTTTCAGGTGTTTCAGATAAGGTAATATTTCCTGTTTACGTTGATAATCAAGCGCAGCTAATGGTTCATCCATTAGTAAGACAGATGGCCGGGAAAGTAATGTGCGGGCGATAGCGACTCTTTGACGTTCACCTCCCGATAAAGATGACGGATATCGAGTCAGCAGATGTTCTATTCCAAGACGCACTGATTCAGTTTGAATGGCTGCTGAATCTTTTTTCTTTTGCCCGAAAGCCAGATTTTCCTTTACGGTCAAATGGGGAAATAAACTGGGTTCCTGAAATATGTAGCCAAGCCTTCGTTCAGCGGTCGGAATAAACTTTTCCTTATGCTGCCACCAGGTTCCGCCAAATCTAATCGTAGCTGATTCTGCTTTTTCAAGGCCAGCGATACACCGTAATAAAGTTGTTTTACCTGATCCCGATACACCAAATAATGCGGTGATGCCGGAACCAGGTAAAGTCCAGGGTGCGAGCATACTTTGAACATTAATTAACCAAAGAACAATTGAGCTCGATAATCATCATTCCAACCTGCTTTCTTCAGTTTATTTCGTTGGCTTGGCGCACCGCATTCATTTTGCTTAAGTATGTTCAGCACAAACCTTCGGAATAGCGCCATGTGTTCAACTGCATCATCCATTACAATTCGCGAGGCATCCTCATTGAAAACGACGTCCAGAATGTAGTGCTGGCTGTTTTCTATACGCCAATGTTGCCGGATATAGTGACCCAGAAGCTTGTGTTTCGGTGATAACGAACTGACATAATAAGAGGTGTCTACCGTTCCCTTGTCATTGACTACCCGATGTCGCTCTACAGCAATAATGCTGCGGATTGTCGGCCACTTCTCCACGAGCTCTTCGGGTAATTTTGCTTTTAATTGAAAGACATAACGTTCTTCTTTTCGGCCATGGCTTTCTTCTTTGAGCTCAACAACGGTTTTCTCTTTTTTTGCGTCAAAGACGGTCTGAAATTGAGATTGTACTGTCGCCCGTAATTTGCGCTGGTTATTTTTAACCTGCACCACGATATGCGCTTTCTTGTCCCTGATTTTTTCCAGTGTTTCCCGTTGGCAATGCAGCGCATCCAAGGTCACAACCGCGCCTTTCAGGTTCAACATATCCAACATCTCTTTGACTGTAGCAATTTCGCCCTTCTTTGTCGGCGTGGCTTTTTGGCTTAGTACTAACCCATTTTCGGTATCATAAGCGGTCACAAGCTGGACGGCTTGCTTAGGATCATGGCGATAAGCGCCACGGAGAACCTTACCATCAAAAGCAATCATGGGTTTGCCACGATGGGTGCGTTGCTCATTTACCCAATTGAGCAACGCATCCAGTAAGCTTTCCGGGACAATCCCCTGCAATATGCGAGCAATAGTATGGCGACGCGGGATACCATGTGTGAATGGACGATATTTAAATAGCCATTCAGCTTTAGAATCACCATATGTTTCAATATCTTGCCAACCTTCTGCACCAGCCATAATTGCACTGATAACAAGAAAGATGACATCAACCAGATCGTGTTTTCGGTTAATATCAGAGCGTGTTTCTTCAACAACAGTAAGATGTTCAATCAACGTCATGCTTGGCTCCTCCAAAAGAAGGGGCTATTAGATCACAGCAGATCAGACTGTTCAAACTTCATTAACAAAGTACGATCCCGCCCTGGGTAAAGTCAGGTCAACAGAGAGACTGAAATCAGGAAGTTTTTTCTCAATACGAATGTCAATATTGCTGTTCAGGATGGATTCCATGGCTGCTGGCCTCCTGAAGAGTAATGACGCAGCGTCGTAAAAATCAGGATAGAAAAGCAAGCCAGAATCAGCGACAGCCACAGCGCACGCTGATATTCTCCGCTGAATACAGCGTTATAAATCTCCAAAGAAATCGTATTGGTCTTGCCGGTAATATTTCCACCAAGCATCAGTGTTATACCTACCTCCCCTAATGAACGGCCGGCACTCAGCATCAGACCTGTCATCAGAGCGTGACGAATATTAGGTAACAGAACAAAGAGCATAATTTCCCACTCTTTTTTCCCCAGAGTCCGGGCAACCTCTGACCAACGCCGCGTCAGTTGTGCCATGGCGTTCTGCACAGGTTTTACCACGAGTGGCAAACCGGATATAAACGATGCCAGCACCAATCCCTGAAAAGTAAAGATCAGGGAAAAGCCGTTGTTAATAAAAGCTTGTCCAAGAAAACTTTGTTTTCCAAACAACATTAATAAAGCGAAGCCAGTTGCTACTGGCGGAAATACCAGTGGCATCGTGACCAGTAAATCGAGCCAACGCTGTGCCGGAAATTTCGGCTGACTAAGACAATACCCCAATGAAATACCTGCGACACAATGACAAAGCATCGTCACCAGCATCACTTTCACTGTCAGCCATAAAGAGAAGCCGGCATTGTCATTCAGTAGTTCCGAACATAACAAGCTCGACAGAATACTCATAGGCCATTTTTCTCTAGGATCTGTCTGGCTGTTTGGCTTTGTAAAAACGCAGTAAATGATTTTACCTGCTCATCATGAGCATGTGTTTTGATTACGCCTGCGGCAATCATGATTGGCTGATATTGCTTTTGATCTATCAATACATAACCGCCAATTTTATTTTGAATGGCCAATACATCCGTCAGATTCAGGAAACCGGCATCAACTTCGCCGGAAATCAGATAGGCGGATACCTGCGGCACTGAACTCACAGACATGAGTTTTGACGCAAGGCGCTGTTTCATCCCAGTGTTTGTCATATATTCATCAGCCGCTTTACCAAATATCGCTTTCTTCATATCAGGTAGTGCAATACGGGTAAATTCGGTATTGACAAGATTGGACGTTGAGGACAATTTGAGTCCCTTACGATAAGCCAGTACTAACTTACCCATTCCCAATTGGGTAAACCCTGAAAAATTCAGTTTTGCCGTTGATTTCAGAAATGACTTATCGCCGACAATCACCGAAATGTCATCGGTTTGCTCTGCCTGCATGCTCACCTGGGCCATATTTCCGAATATAAGATCCATTTTTTGGTGGGTCTGCTGTTCATAAACATGCGCCAATTCAGTGACCGGACGCTTATACCCTGCACCCGCAGCTATCATCAGATTAGAAGCATGCGCTGGCAGCAGAATGGTCAAAAGTAAGGAACTAATCACCTTTTTCATGAGTTTCTCCATAACGATTCATGTCACGGAGACAGCATCAATTCCCATACCATGCAAAATCGCTATACATTTGGCTATATAGCGATATTTTTGTCAGGTAACGAACATAAACTGGTACACATTGTTGTATTTCGTTCAGTTGTGTCATTCTGCATAAAAGCGGACCTGAACATCCATGGGTTGGGCGTGGTATGGAGAGGAAGTCACGATCAGATCCGCTCCGGCCCGGACATAATCGGGCGCATTTTGCAGATTGACTCCACCGGCTACAGCTAACGTGGTTTGCTTATGGTGCATCTGGCAATACTCCGCTAACTCTGCGACTTGTTGGACGGTAAATTTATCCATTTGCAACACCGGTGCACTGGCATCTATCCACATTTTGGCATCGTCAACGGTATGCACTTCGACAACCGGAAGATGTTCTGGAGATTGACGACGCAACTGTTGTAATAGCACCTCGGGTGATAACTCGTTCAGAAACTGACGATGTTCGGCGAACACTAGAATCGACTCTGAGAGTCCAAGGCGGTGAATGCCTGCGCCTCCTGCTTTCACGGCTTTAACCGATAATATTTTGGTTCCTGGATTTTGTTTACGTGTACAAACAACCGGAACATGGCCAGCTGCAGTAACCAGCTTACGAGTTGCGCTGGCCACACCACTGGCCCACTCCACCAGTATCTGCGCTACCTTCCAGACCGCAAATAACGTGTCTGTCGGCCCTGTGACTTTGAGAAAAACATCACCTGTTTCTACAGTTTGGCCAGACAAAGCACAAACATCGACATTAGCTCCCCGTAATTCAAATAGACGGGCTATTTCTTCCACACCACAGAGTGTCATTGTCTGTCTGGCGGCATAGGTCATTGAAATTGGCTGATCGGTATTCAGAAGCAGCTCGGTGGTTAAATCGCCGAACGGGACATCATCCCGCAGAAGCTGCATCAACTGTTCATCACTGAGAACACATTGCATGTTTATTAATCCTTACAAACAGGGTTCAAAAATTATCAACCAGACCATGAATCATCAAACAATGTGCCATCTCGGAAATACTTATCAGTCACGCCTCGCTGAAAATGCCGTATTCCAAGCTATTTTTGAAATTTGGTTAAGTTGATCGGGTGAATTTTTAATCTTATGTAGAAGTGCTTACTATTATTTAAGTAGCAGAAAGACTTGCAGAGAATGCAACTTCCCGTTGTATGTCCTTCCGCCCGATTTTTTGGTTCATAGCAGGCTGTCGCCATACGCTGGTGCTGCTGAATTTCCCTTACTCTTTCGGGAACGTGACTATGAAAGCAAAGCAAGAAAAGTACCCGGGCATCCCTGCCGTTATTAATGGTAACGGCGCTGTCGCCCACGTAATGGGATATGTCTGTGGTGGTGTGATCGGGTTTCCTATCACACCATCGACTGAAATCGCTGAACTCTATGAAGCCTTTCGCGCAGAAGGTGGCATTAATGTCTGGGGCAAGCATCCTTTCTTTTTTGAACCCGAGGGCGAGCATTCAGCACAAAGTGGCGCGCTTGGTGCGCAATTAACGGGTGGTCAATACATTTCGAATGCGACCTCAAGCCAGGGTGTACTGTATGGTCTTGAGTCGCATTATGTCACCGTGGGTAAAAAAGTCGGCGGTTTCGTCTTGCAAGTTGCGGCCCGGGTGGTATCAAAACACTCGCTGAACGTCATGGCTGGTCATGATGACGTCTATGCCCTGCTCTCTTCGGGTTATACGATCCTGTTTGGTGCTAATCCACAAGAAGCCGCCGATCTGGCTGCGATTGCTTATCGCATCTCTGCGTTATCTCTCATCCCTGTCACTAACGCGATGGATGGCTTCTCCACTAGCCACATGATGAGTGAAGTGTTACTGCCAGAACCCGAATTACTCAGGGAATATCTTGGCGATCCACAGAGTCGGATCAAAGCCCCGACCGTGGCACAGGAAGTGCTGTTCGGTGCAAAAGGACGCGTTTATCAGCTTAATCAGTATCTTTTGCGCCATGAAGCGGATTTCACACCCGCCAATATGACAGAGTTGACGGAGTTCCTCGTTCATCACGCGAACGACATCGAAACAGACCAAACCGGTGAGCTGGTTGCTGCAACACAAGGCTGGATACCAGAAGAGCTGCACGGTCAGTGGAAACGGCAATGGGTAAACGCTTTCGAAAAAGGTACCCGGCAATTGGTTCCGGCCTTTGTTGATATTAACAATCCGGGGTTGACCGGTGCCGTACAAAACCAGCCCGATTTTCAGGCCGGTGCGGCTGACCACCGCACGCACTTTGTCAGTGAGGTGCCGGGGCTGGTTCGTCAGGCGATGACCGAGTATTCCGCGCTGACAGGCCGCCACTATGACCCCGTGCATACTTATCAATGTGACGATGCCGACTATGTCATGGTTGGCCTTGGATCTGTCTGTGATGATGTTGAAGCTGTCGTGGATCACCTGCGTATGCAGGGTAAAAAGGTGGGGCTTATCGCCATCAAGTTGCTGCAACCCTTCCCTGAAGCCGAAGTTATTGCAGCTCTGGCGGGCAAACAAGCTGTCACCGTGCTGGAGCGGTCTGAACAGACGGCGTTGACCAGCCTCGTTACTCAGGCCTTATTTAAAGCTCGCGAAAACGGTGAAGCCGCTACGATCCGTCACCCGGAGATCCCATCTATCAACGCGTTGCCAAGACTGACTACCGCCATTTTTGGCCTTGGTGGCCATGATCTGCAGCCTCGTCACCTGATCGCGGCCTTCGCTGCCATGGAAACCGGCAAAAATGCACCGCTTATCTATCTGGGTTCCCAATTCTTTGCGCAAACAGACAATCCACGGCTTACCGAACTGCAACAACGCATGCGGCAAGCCTATCCGGAAACTGAATCAATGGCGCTGACGACAGGTATGAACCCTCGGTTGTTACCAGAGTCAGCGTTCCGCATCCGGTTCCACTCTGTTGGTGGCTACGGCACGATAGCAACGGGGAAGCTGCTCACCGATATTCTGGCCGGGGTGCTTGGCATGCACTCAAAATCGGCACCTAAATATGGCTCTGAAAAAAGCGGTGCACCGACCAATTTCTACATCACGCTGAGCCCTGACCCCATCAAGATCACCAATGCGGAACTGGAAGAGGTGGAAGTTGTTATTTCGCCTGATCACAAATCGTTTGTGCATACCAATCCGCTTAAAGGGCTGGTTGAGGGCGGTACCTTTATTTTGCAGTCATCCAGCACACCAGAAAAAGTGTGGGCAGAATTGCCACCTGTATTTAGAAATACCATCCGCGAGAAGAAGATCAATTTCTTTATCATTGATGCTTTTGCGGTCGCCAAAACGCAATGCGCCAACACCAGAACTGGCAACCCGCATGATGGGGATTGCCTTCATCGGAGCGGTCGCAGGCCATGTTGAACAAGTTGCACATGGCGCATCAGAACAGGCAATCCTTGAGAAAATTAAAAAACAGATCACCAAAAAATTCGGTTCCAAAGGTGAAGCAGTCGTTGCCGGGAACATGCAGGTTATCCAAGAAGGGATTGAATCGACCCAACGCGTGGATTACAACGACCCGGCCTTCGCAGACCCATTCAGTAATGAAACGAAAATTCCGGTTCGCAACGTTTCGCTCTCCGCTTCGGTAAGCCAAACAGAATGTGCTTCATCATGTGGCTTGTTCGATCGCGAATATTTCAATGACATCGTGGCCACTCCGTTTAAGAATGGCACGATCAGTGAAGCACCGGTCTTACCGGGCTCCGGGCTCTTCATGCCCCCGGGTAGCGCCGGAGCCAAAGATAAAGGCTTGTTCCGCCGGACAGTTCCGGTTTTTGATCCAAACAAATGCACTGGCTGTATGGAATGTGCATTAGTTTGCCCAGATGCAGCCATCCCGAACTCCGTTCATGACATTCATGAACTGCTCTCGACCGGCATTGCACAGCTTGATATTACCGAAGCTCAACGCAGCACCCTGCGAGAACAAATTATTCCGCTTACAGAAGGTATCCGCGCATCCTATCGTCAGACCCGAGACGATCTTGCTTTCCATGAACTGGTTGCCGCGGTTGGCAGTAAACTATCGGTTCGACAAGCAACATTAAGTGCAAATTTCAGCAAGCTGGCAGAGGTTCTTTCAAAATATCCGGTAGCCCGCACTCGCCCATTCTTTGATGCCATGGAAAAATCAACACCCGGCACAGGCGGTTTGTTCATCGCCAATGTGGACCCGTGGAAATGCACTGGCTGTCTGGAATGTGTTCAGGTTTGTGGCCATGGTGCACTGAAACCGCAAGAACAAGAGCCAGCATTACTGGAAACGCTGCAAAACAGTTTCGAGTTTATGAGCAAAATGCCAAATACACCGGCACGTTTTTTTGAGGATGCCACCAATGCCGATGGCGACCCAAAACGTCTCTTACTCGACCGAAACAACTACTATTCAACGACCGGTGGCCATGGCGGTTGCCGTGGTTGTGGTGAAGTGACCGCGATCCGTCAGGTCATGGCGGCGAATCATGCAATTACTGACAAACGGAAACATGCACATCTTGCTGAACTGGAGGATTTGATCCTAGCGCTGGAAACGAAAAAAGCATCACTGAGTGCAGATGAGACTGCACGCAGCAACCGAATTACAGACACGATCAAAACCTTAGAAAAACGTCTGTATCTCTATGAAGGTGGGCCAACCGGAAACGGGCCTGCGGGTGCCATTATTGCCAATTCGACCGGTTGCAGTAGTGTGTATGCGTCGACCTTCCCGTTTAATGCGTATAAAGATCCGTGGGTAAACAGCCTGTTCCAGGATGCCCAACCGCTGGCAAAAGGGATCTTCGAAGGTATCGCTGCACAAGCACTAACGGATATCCGCGCACTGCGCACCGCAAAACTCGAACTGGCAGATGCGTATCTTCCGCAAAAACATGACGCCGAAATGCGGCTCTTGAGTTCGGGTCAATTTACCAAAGAAGAACTGACCTTATTGCCAAACATCATCACGATTGGTGGTGATGGCGCAACCTACGACATCGGGTTTGGAGCCTTGTCGCGTATTCTTGCGACCAACACGCCAATCAAAGTAGTGGTGCTCAATACCGGCGCTTATTCAAATACCGGCGGTCAAGCTTCGACTTCCAGCTTTACCGGTCAAGATTCCGACCTTTCCCGCATTGGTAAAGCACATAGTGGTAAATTCGAAGCACGCAAAGAACTGGGGTTAATAGCTTCGTTCCATTCCAATGTATTTGTCTGTTCAACCACGACAGCTCTACATGGTCATTTCCTGAAAAATGCATTGGCCTGCCTGACGGATATGGAATCCCCTGCGGTGCTCGACATTTATACACCATGTCAGGGTGAAAATGGCGTAGCTGACAACGTCTCGGCAAAACAAGGGCGAATGGCCGTTGAAAGTCGCATGAACCCGGTTTTTGTCCATGATCCACGACGCGGAGAAAACCTGCATGATTGGTTCTCGCTTGAAGGAAATCCTGATCCGACACAGACCTGGACCACGACAACCATTGAATATCGCGATGATGACAATAAGTTGCAATTCATGAAGATGCCGCTGACACCCGCCCATTTTGCGCTGACAGAAATTCGGTTTAGAAAACAGTTCCATCCACTGGCAGATGACGCAACGGATCCGGTGCAAATTCATGAGTTCATCGATCTGCCGGAATCAGAACGTGCAGGTAAAACGCCGTTTATTTACGCAGCAGACAGTCATCAAAAATTGATCAGACTGAATGTGTCACCTGCGATCATTGCGCTCGTCGAAGAACGCCGGAAAAACTGGCATTTGCTGCAATACCTCGATGGCCAGCATGTCTCCAAAATGAGTGCCGAATACAAAGCTGGAATCGCAGCATTGCAGGCGCAAGTCCAACAGTCGCTCAAGCAACATGAAGATTCATTGGATAGCATTGCCCGCGCGATGGTTGAACTCGCAGCCTCCAGCAAAGCACCTCTGGACAGCCTGTCGATCCCGATCAGAAATATCAGCGATACAGCTGCAAGCATACCGGCGGCAACAAGCCATTCAACATCAGGCGCTGCGCTGGTGACGATTGAAGATCAAACCCGTTGTACAAATTGCAAAACCTGTTATCAGGACATTCCTGAGATCTTCGAGAAAGTTCAAATGCTCATCAACGGCGAAAGCCGGGAGGTCGCACAAATCATTCCGGGAGCGCTTGAGAGAATAGCGGTTACGCCAGAACTGAAAGCACGGATCAAACGCGTTTCAGCGAACTGCGATGCGGAGATCATTAAATGAATAAATTTACTCCAAATCCGCAAGATGATCTGCATCGCTATCTTGATGCCAGTGAATCTTTTGAGAAGTCACAATCGCAGCTCGAAGCGTTGTCACAATCAGAAGCCGTCACGACGTTTCAAAATAAGATGGAATTACTGAAACGCCATCTGCTTCAGGAACCGCAGGCTTTTCGTGACATGTTCATCGCGGATGGCGCGAATGCGATTGTGCATGAATTTCAGCAAGATGCTCTTTCAGAAAATTTTACAAAAACCTTCTGGGAACTGCTGCTTCGTGACGATGATACCAGTAAAGTCTTAATGCGCTTTGTCTGGCATTCTCCGTTGAAAATTAAACGGAAGTTTATACGGGCTCTTGATCAGTTCCTTTCTGATCGTTATCCAATGTTTAAAGGTTTATCTGAAAACTGGCCAGCTGATAATTTCATCCCGCCTTATGTCCGTTCGCCTGAAGAGCGTTCTCATGACTTCGAGTTGGTGAACCAAGGCTATCTTGGTTATATGAACCTCGGTTATACCGCCCGTGAGGTTGATTTATTTGTCTGGCTTGAAGTTTTACGTGACAAGCAGTGCGAAGAACGGCCCTGTGAAATCGGACTTCGTATTGCCGGGAAAGAAGAATCGAAAGGCGGTTGCCCGGTAAAAATCCATATCCCGAGAGTGCTTGATCTGATGGGAAATGGCAAATATCGCGAAGCCATGGAGCTCATTGAAAGCTGTAACCCACTCCCGAATGTGACAGGCCGGGTCTGCCCGCAAGAACTGCAATGCCAGGGCGTTTGTGCTCAGACCAAACTACCGATCGAAATCGGGCAAATCGAATGGTTCCTGCCACAACGAGACAAAGTTTTGAATCCCGATGGCATCGCAACTCGCTTTGCAGGTGTCCCTGATCCTTGGCAAAAAAAAGAAAAACCGCCGATTGCGATTGTCGGCTCAGGGCCTTCAGGGCTGATCAATGCTTATTTATTGGCGGCTGAAGGTTTCCCCGTCACGGTTTTCGAAGCCTTCCATACGCTGGGTGGTGTACTGCGTTACGGCATCCCTGAATTCCGTTTACCCAACTCGCTCATCGACGATGTGGTTGCCAAAATTAAACTGCTGGGTGGCAAATTTGTGCAGAATTTTGTGGTAGGTAAGACCGCAACACTACACGACCTTCAGGATGCCGGTTTCTGGAAAGTCTTCGTGGGTACGGGTGCAGGGTTGCCCCGTTTTATGAATGTGCCCGGCGAACATTTACTGAACGTCATGTCTGCCAACGAATTTCTGACCCGCGTCAACCTGATGCAGGGGCTACGAGCCGACTACGAAACGCCACTGCCAGAAACGAAAGGAAAAGAAGTCATTATTGTTGGTGGCGGTAACACAGCCATGGATGCAGCCCGAACAGCCCGTCGCCTCGGTGGTCATGTGACGATTGTGTATCGTCGTACAAAGACGGAAATGCCAGCCCGGATCGAAGAACTGCACCACGCGCTCGAAGAAGGTATTCAGCTTCTGGAACTGCGTTCTCCCTGCGAGTTTATTGGCGATGATAAAACGCACTTTGTTACGGCCACAATTCTGGATGTCATGATGCTGGGTGAACCCGATGCATCCGGTCGGCGCAGTCCGGTAACCTCCGGCGAGCAGGAAACCATAAAGGCAGATCTGGTGATAATGGCACTCGGTAACGAGCCGAATCCCATTATCAAAAATTCAGAACCCAGCCTTAAAACGACAAAATGGGGCACCATCGATCTGGCCAGCAAAGACTCAATGCAAACTTCGCTCGATGGCATCTATTCCGGCGGGGACGCCGCACGCGGTGGTTCAACCGCCATTCGTGCCGCCGGTGATGGTCAGACAGCCGCACGTGAAATCATCGGTGACATTAGCCTATCGCTAACGGAAATCATGAACCGGGTCAAACAGGCTGATGCCTATACCGCTCTGGCTTCAGCCCCTCAGACAATTGTGGACAGGCGAGAACTTACGAGTGGTATTGTCGAATTTACCGTTAAGGCGCCCATGGTCGCTCGTGCAGCCCGTGCTGGCCAATTTGTGCGGGTATTAGCCTGGCCGAATGGCGAGTTGATCCCACTAACGCTGGCTGACTGGAACAGTCATGAGGGCACAATCTGTCTTGTTGTACAGGGTATGGGAACAACCAGCCTGAGTATCAACCAGATGCAGATCGGTGAGGCGTTTACGGGTATTGCCGGACCGCTGGGATTGCCCAGCGAACTCCATCGCTACGACCCGCAAAAACAGACAGTGGTGTTTACCGCTGGCGGTCTTGGTTTGCCGCCGGTCTACCCTATCGCCCGCGAGCACTTACGTCTGGGTAATCACGTCACTCTGATTGCCGGATTCCGCAGTGCCGATATGCTGTTCTGGACCGGTGAGCATGAGCGCATTAGTCAGCTCAAGACCGAGTTCGGCGAGCAGCTGGATGTCATCTATTGCAGTAATGACGGTAGCTTTGGCCTCCGCGGCTTTGTCACCACGCCCCTTGATGAAATGCTGAAAAATGGCAAACAGAGTAAAGGACGTGAAATTGCTGAAGTCGTCACCATCGGCCCGCCATTGATGATGCGGGCTGTCAGCGATCTGACCCTACCGTATGGCGTTAAAACGGTGGCCAGTCTTAATTCCATCATGGTCGATGCAACCGGCATGTGCGGTGCCTGTATGGTGCCTGTCAGCATCGATGGCAAGATGGTACGTAAACATGCTTGTGTTGATGGCCCGGAGATCGATGCGCATATTATCGACTGGGATAAATTCTTGCCCCGGTTTGGTCTGTTCAAATCACAGGAACAAGACAGCAGAGCAAAACGCCAATTCAAGCAGTAGAGTTTTTGTGTTTATTGCTCAGACGAAAGTCTGAGGGTGTTAGCGATTAGTTGCCATTGCAAGACGCGATCTTTTAGCCCAGCTTTCTGCGTCTTGCAATGAACCCAGATTGTCCACTTTCTGATAACCATTCTGCATTAACAACTCTTTGGCAATCTCAGCCCGGCGGCCAGATCGGCAATACAGATGCACGGTATCCTGCTTTGGTATCCCAGCTTGCTGCGCGCCGATTACAATCTGTTGATACTCGATATTGATGGCCCCTTCTGCATGCTCAATGGTGTATTCCGCAGCAGTTCTGACATCAATCAGCCACTCTTTGGCGCTGACAGTAAAACTGCCTATTAATGCTGTAATTAATAGAAATGCTCTGAACATAATTTTATTCCTGTGTAATTGATGGATCCCGTTATCAGATATTACCAGTCAATGAAGCACTTTCGCCGGTTCCGATATGCATACCAGCATGGAACTGGCCAACTGCGGTATCCCGCAAGTTTTCACGCAACATGACAATAACATCATCACCGGTGCAATGTCCGGCATAGATAAATTGCGGTTTTAGTTTTTTCAAATACGAGATTGTTTGTTTGAGTCGCTCTGACGAGGCATGTAACAAATGCAGGCCGCCAATAATACCGGCAATACCAGCACCGTCGTTAAGCTGTCGAATATATTCGACCGTATTCACAACCCCGGAATGACAGCAGCCCAGAATAATAACCAGTCCTTGCGGCGTATTTATCCATAACGCCTGATCATCCGGAAGCAAATCGGAAAATTGCCCTGCTTCATCAAGGTAAAACGGCCCGCCGGTATCTTCAAACAGATGTGTACGGGGAACCGAACCCGTAATACCAATATTGTCGCTGAGTAATGAGACACCCGAAGAACAGTGCAATCGCTCAGGGCTCAACAGCTGCAATGCAGCACGAACGTTATCTGGCATGCAGATACGTTTAACAGGCCGGTCAGCATGACGACTGTAACGCTCAGAAAAAACAAACGGATGCGCGATGATCTGGCAATAAGTATTGGCAGCTAATACCTGCGCAACGCCACCGGTATGATCATAGTGGCCGTGACTTAAAATCAGATGCGAAATTTGAGTCAAATCAACGCCCAGCTCAGCAACATTGTGTAACAGCGTTTCGGCGCTGCCGGTATCAAACAGGATCGTCAGTCCATCCGCACGGATATGCAATGAAAGGCCATGCTCAGTGAGTAAACCCTTTCCGGCATGGTTATCACAAATAACCGTCAGCTCAAACTGGCAACTCACGATGGATCACTCCGCCTTTGGGTTGAATGAATTTACCTGTCGCCTTCACGCATACTTGTTTGGCTACGGATAAGGTAGCTTCCAACAGATAGATGCCCCGCCGCTGACTGATAAGACGGCCAATGATCTGTACGGTATCACCGACTAACACGGGAGTATGGAAGCGTACATTCAGCTCGGCGGTCAGAGCTTCAATCCCTTTCGAAAGCAAACAGTGCGTCATCGCCGCATCCAGTAAGGTACTGGCGATGCCACCATGCAATAAATCAGTATATCCTTGATGTTTTTTATTGACCTGATACTCCGCCGATACTTCGTTTTCAGAGATCGGATTAAAACTAAGTTGCAGTGAATGCGGGTTCGTATTGCCATCACTGCATACCACACAATGTGCATGACTTTGCAGACATGCCTGATAAGTCTTCATGCTGTTCCCGCTTTCAGATCAGGAAGACTTTCGCCCTCCTGATCATCGCTGATTACTCAGCTGACAGCTCCTCAACCGCTGCCAGTGCCTGTGTTCCGTAAATAACCGCCGGACCACCACCCATCAGTATCGCCACATCAATGGTTTCAATTAATTCTTGTTTGGTTGCTCCCGCTTTCAGTGCCGCGGCTACATGTGCGCCAATGCAACCATCACAACGGGCTGCAATGGCAATGCCGGTAGCAATCAGCTCTTTATGCTTAATGCTGACAGCCCCTTCAACCATCGCTGCTTTGTGTAACGCCAGAAAAGCATTCATGGTATCCGGGCTGGCCTTGCGATATGCCGAACCAAATTGGCGTTGATCCTGATTAATTTCTTTGTAACTTTTTGCCATGATGACTCCTTAGTCAGTATTCCCCAGCAAAGCCGGAGGATTACCCTATTTATTTATAAACAGAAATGATTAAAATTTTGCAGTGACCATCTGATAGGTTTTGAATCCCCCAGTCAGATTGCGGGCTTTGAATCCATGCTGGATCAGCATTCTGCAAGCGACATGCCCCCGCAGCCCCACCTGACAGGCAACCAGAAGTTCTTTATCTTTCGGTAATTCGTTTAACCGCTGACGTAATTGATCCAGCGGGATATTAATCGCATTTGGGAAGGAGCCGGATGCCTCAAGTTCAGGCGGATTACGCACATCCAGTACGATATGATCGGCTGCACCTAACTGGAGTTCTTCCGTATGGCAAATAGCCGCATCCCCTTTCAGGATGTTAGATGCCACCATCCCCGCCTGATTCACCACATCACGGGCCGAGCCAAACGGTGGAGCATAGGTGAGTTCCAGATCTTGCAATGTATAAACGCTCATACGAGCTCTTTGCGCAACCGCCAACACATCAATGCGTTTATCGACACCATCCAACCCTGCTGCCTGTGCGCCTAGAATTTCACCATCGGTAGGGTTAAACAATAATTTCAACGTGACCGGGTGTGCACCTGGGTAATAGCTGGCATGGCTGGCTGTGTGCACATAGATTTTTTCATAAGGCAGTTTTAACCGTTTCAGCGTTTTCTCATTGATCCCCGTGCTGCCAATCGCCATATCAAACAGCTTACAGATGGACGTGCCCTGCGTGCGGCGATAAATTTCACGACGCCCTAGCATATTATCAGCAGCAATACGCCCTTGTCGGTTTGCAGGGCCGGCAAGTGGCACCAAAGAAGGCAAAGCAGTCATAAAGTCTTCTGTTTCAACAGCATCACCTACCGCATAGATCTCTGGGTCAGACGTGCACATACGGGCATCAACTTTGATGCCGCCACGGGCTCCCAATTCCAAACCAGCCTGATTAGCTAGCATGGTTTCTGGTTTGACACCAATTGCCAACACAACCAGTCCGGTTTTCAGCATCTCGCCGTTACTCAACATCAATTCCAGCGTGTTGGTATGTTCAATTTGCTTATCATATTCCCCCGTCGCTTCTGGCTCTGCGGGTTCAATTTCCAGTTCTTTGACTGCTGTCAGTCCGGTATTCAGGCGTAAATCGACTCCATTCTCGACCAATTTCTGATGCAGCATATTGGCCATTTCTCGGTCTACCGGAGCCATAACCTGATCTGATAATTCCAGTAATGTCACCTTGATCCCGCGATGGTGTAATGCCTCAACCATTTCCAGCCCGATAAAACCACCACCAACAACCGTGGCATGTTTGGGTTTATTCAGTAGCAAGGAAGAGAGGATTTGATCCATATCCGGGATATTGCGCAAACTGAAAACATGATGGCTATTGATACCAGGAATAGGCGGTTTAACCGGCGAAGCCCCCGGACTCAGCAATAACTTATCGTAGGATTCCTGATAGATTTCTCCGGTTAAAACCCGACGCACTGTGACTTCTTTTTTATGTTTGTTGATAGAAATAACTTCATTAAATACCCGCACATCAACATTAAAGCGATGTTTAAAACTCTCCGGTGTTTGCAGCAGCAATGCTTCACGAGTCTCAATTTCACCACTGATGTGATAAGGCAAACCACAGTTAGCAAATGAAACAAACTCACCGCGTTCTAAAACAATAATTTTGGCTGTTTCAGATAACCGACGCGCTCTGGCAGCAGCAGAGGCACCGCCAGCCACACCACCGATGATCACAATCTTTGTCATAATGAACTCCTGCAAAATCAGATATTGAATAATTTATACAATCACATTGTTGTTATTCAGGTCGGCACAGATCACCGGCAATCACTGCTTTGCAGGTTCTGATGACAAGCCACAGCACCAAAAATGACAATATTGAAATCAGCCCTGTAAACAGCACATTGAAAAAAGGCGATGCCGTAAACAAAAACATTTTCTTCGTCGCTATCGTCAACGCAGCAACCGGAAACGAGTAAGCCCATGAAGAGATAAAAAACGGGATCCTGATAAAACGAAGTACATTGCTAAATAACAACAAACTAAGAAACAAAGCGATGTAATAGAGGATCCGGCCAAAATTATCTAAACCACCGACCAGACTACTGTAAGAAACGAATCCGACTGACGGCGGTGCCAAAAGAATGAACAGCATTGGCGTCATGCGGGCAGGTAGAGGCTCATGAAAAAATAATCGGTACAGCACGATAGTCAGCAACGCTAACCAGAAAACAATACCGATACTAAAAAAGAACCAACTGAGTTCGGTGTAGCCAAAGTGAGTACCGCTTATCGGCACAATAATGTTGCCTACCACCGGAATAAACCAGCTCGGATTAGCGTGTGATAATGTGTAATGTGTGTGATGGATCCAGCTGCTCATCACATAGAGCGTCAAACAAAATTGGATCACGGCACCACATAGCCACAATCCGAACGCTACCTGAGAATTCGTTTGCCAAGCCACAGACAGTAACAACAAACTAATCGAGAAAGCAGGGAAAAAATTGATCCGAACTGGATGACGTAATTCATGTAATACGGCTTTTGGATAAAACCACCATTTTGCGCCATAAAAAACAGCAATGATTGTCATCACGACAGAAGTAAACAGCATCAGAATAAACGACACGGATGCTGGGAGCGCCTGTCCTGCAACTTTCCAAGCCAGCGTTAACCCACTTAATCCCATCACGATTGAAAAAAAGGAAACCGGAAAATGCATTAATCGACTTTGTTCTGCAACGGCTTGATGATCTGTCTGGAGATTGCTCATACTGACCTCAGTAAAAGAAGACAGGGGGCTCACGCCACCCTGCCTGAACGGAGTTATAATTTACGTTTACTGAAATACCAGTCTGTGTAGTTATAGCCTTCGCTTTTACGTGCCTCTGCCGCCATCGTTGTTGCTGGCGGGGGAACAATGACTTCATCTCCCGGTTGCCAGTTTTCGGGTGTTGCGCATACATTGTTATCTGTTGTCTGTAATGCCTTCACCAGACGGAGGATTTCAGCAACAGAACGACCATTACTCATTGGGTAATATAGCATCGCCCGCAGAACCCCATCGGGGTCGATCACAAACGTTGCTCGCACTGCTGATGTATCACTGGCACCCGGCTGAACCATGCCATAAACGCGTGCAACCGCCATATTCAGATCTGCAATGATGGGGAAATTGATTTCAACACCAAAGTTATCTTTGATGCTACGCGCCCAAGCAATATGAGCATGAACACCATCAATCGATAACCCCAGTAATTCACAGTTCAGCGCTTTAAAATCACCGCTAGCTTTCGCAAACCCCATGAACTCTGTTGTACAAACCGGCGTAAAATCGGCTGGATGCGAGAACAACACCAGCCATTTACCTTTGTAATCAGACAAACTCAGCATGCCGTGAGTTGTTTTGGCAGTAAATGTCGGAGCCGCTTCATTTAAACGTGGCATAGCCACATTGTTTACGGTTTCAGTCATCATAAACTCCTTGGTTAGAGCCATATATTAGCTAAAGCTAATATATGAATGATACTTTAATTTTTGGCATATTCCAATAAAAATATGACTTTGACAAAATCAAAAATGAATGGTTCCATCTTCGTTACGTTCGATATTGTCATTTTCTTCTTCTGATATAGCTGATTTTTCAACTGTTTTTGTCAGCAAGAAAAAGAACCCTGCCATGGCAACAGCAATGATCAATAGCGATAAAAAACCAGCAAAAACGGCAATCCAAATACTCATGAATGGCAGCAACGTCCTTTGCCATGACCACGCTCTGCAACTTGTGCATCACTGCGGCTTTGGCAACAACGGCCAGCCCCCTGTTGATGAGCATGTGAATGACCTTGATTGTCATGATCACAGTGAGATTGACGACCTTCATGCCCTTCGTGCTCACAACCACATCCACCGCTGGCTTGCTTCGCTTCATAATTCAATGATTGGCGCCCTTGTGACGGGCTGGTCATGTGCGTCAACTTATCAGCCTGCTCACTCGCCATTTCCTTTACATTTTGGCGACCACAACTGGTCTGATATACAGAAAACTGGCTTTCAAGTAATTTGCTCAGAATCCGTTCACCAATATTACGCACAATAACCCGTTGTGCATTTTCAGCCTTCAACAGGTCAAGCAGATCTTTTTTACCAGCACAATTGGCATTCAGCGCAGGGTTTGCTTTACGGGATAACACATCACCGTTTTCATTAACAAAAACAAAACTGTCGGCCTTAGTAAAATGGCTGGCAACGCGATCTTCTTTCATAGGAATAGCAGTAATCATCGGACATATCTCCATAAAAAATAAGTAAATAGTCTTATCCCGAACCTGATAACTTCCTGCAAATTACAGCAACGAGTTCTGACCTGATGCAGCCAATTATTGCCTTTCCCTGACGCGACATTGCCTTTCAAAACATTCACATCCAAAAATCAGGAACGGCAATAATTAGCATATGCAAACTATAGGGCTTTTATTTGGCATATGCAATATATAAATGAATAAAACCTAACCATTGGATTAAAGACATACATCACACGCAATAGATGAACGTATAATTACTGGCGTATTAAGCCTGCAATTAGGATCAGAACAATAGCCAAACATATACAAATGATGATGGCTCAGTTGCATGCCGTATTGTTCAGCAATCTCTTTCTGTCGTTGTTCGATAAAGGGATCAAAAAACTCAACTATCTTTCCGCAACGCAGACAAACCAGATGATCATGATGATCTTTCGATTTCAATTCATAATAGGCTTTGCTACCTTCGAAATGATGGCGTTCAAGCATTCCTGCTTTTTCAAGCTGGTTGAGCACGCGGTATACCGTCGCCTGACCAACATCGGCTCCATTCAGACGCAGATCTCTGAAGATATCCTCAGCGCTGAGGTGGTGTTCATCTGCACCAGACAGATAATCAAGAACGGTCATACGCTGATTCGTTATTTTAAGCCCTGCTTTTTTGAGTTTTTTTATGCTCATGCCTCGCTCCGCAAGTTCTGATACCGCAAAAAATTTCAAGAGAACCTGTATTCATTCGGCCAGATATTTGTGCGTCAGCAAATTGGCAGCGACGATGACGCTCCAGATGATCAGATACACGCTAAAAATCAGCACCAGCCACTGAGGTAATTCCCAGCCCCATAAATTCCATTGGCGCTCAGAACACTCCGCTAAAGGCTTGAACCACCAGGGGAACCAAACATCCAACGGCAACCAGGAAGGGAAATCGGGGAAAAATGAACAAGTGTTGAATGGTGACGGATGAAGCAGATAATCAACATGTCTCAGCGACAACTGTAACCCTCGGTAAATACTTAAACCCCACAAAATCAGTCCACCCCAGCGCCAAACTTTTTTCGCGGGATCTATCAGTGCGAGCAAAGACGAACCAAGTAAACCAATAACGACAAGACGCTCATAAATACACATCAAACATGGGCGTAAACCCAGTCCATGCTGGAATAACAAAGCACATACTTCGAGAAATACAGCTGATAATCCTAGCAAGAGCCAAGCAGAACGCTCTCGCGTGATATGACGCAACCAGAAGACCATCCTATTCTCTCCTCTCCTTTATTAATTGGCATATGCCATGTAACAATAATTTTTTGGCATATGCAATATTAATTGTGGATTTTATATTGCAGACTCTCACGCCAGCTCAATCTGAACAGGTGTTATTTGATAAGTGATAAAGAATGGCCGGTAAGATGCCCGGATCGAGTGCAAAATTTCCCCGAACTGATCGAATGCATTTGACTTGAGTATCCAACTGCATTCGATGCATCTGATTGCATTGCACTTTCGCATCAAGTAAATGTGAAAGAAAATAAAACAATTTTTCATCTTTCTGGTGTTTACCACTTGATAGGATCGAATCAGTTTCTGGTATTGTGCCGATAAAATGGTGCAAGGTTCCCAAAGATGATCAAATTAGACAGCCAACATATAGATGAAATAGCGGCCTTATTAGCTGTTGCCTCTACGAACTCCTTCGTTGCAGCAGGAAAAGCGATTGAGCGTCATCCGACCATCATATCAAAACGCATCGCCTCGCTAGAGGTTCGATTAGGTATTCGCTTGGTCGAACGAACAACACGACAGGTACAACTGACAGATGCAGGAAAGCGTCTTGCCGACAAACTCAGAATAGCGACTGATCTTATCTATGAAGCGCAGCAGGAGGCAACCGATGCCGCGGCGGAACTACGGGGATGTTTAAAGTTGGCATTACCCGCAACAATGGGGCGACTGTGGCTTGCGCCAAAGTTACCTGACTTTATGGCGATGTACCCTAAACTGGAACTTGATATTCATTATAGTGATGAGTTTGTCGATCTTGTCGAAGGTGGTTTCGATGCTGCCATCCGGATTGGTAACTTGGCAGACAATCGTCTCGTAGCGCGTAAGCTGGCGGCGCATCAACGCGTTCTTGCCGCATCGCCTGTTTATGTAGCACGGCACGGAATGCCGCTTGAACCCGCACATCTGCTCGCACACAACTGTATCGGGAATCCGAGCCTCAACTCTTACCCTATTTGGCGTTTATCTGATGGGAAATGCGTGGAGATGGTGCGGACGAATGGCACGTTACACACCAATGATAGCATTGCGATGCTTGACGCTGCTCGCGCGGGCATTGGCATTTTAGGGGCAGGAGAATGGCTACTGGCTCGCGATATTGCTGCCGGAACATTGATCCGGATCTTACCTCAATGGACCTTTGATGGCGATGGTGGCGTCTATCTGGTTCGTCCTTCTCGCCGCTACGTGTCAGCCCGCACGGATAAATTCATTTCCTGGGTTACTGATCTATTTCATTCGATCCCCTGGGGTCAGTCTGAGCCATTAAGCTGTTCAGATCCAGGTCAACCATAGATGCAAAATATGCAGCTCTGATCTGCAATTAGCTGCTATTGCATCATTTGATGCAAGTGCTCAGAATTTGTCTTCATTCAACAGTGACAAAGAAAGGAGCACTATTTATGCCTCATTTTTCCCCAGCGATACGAACCGGTTCATTGTTATTTTTATCTGGTCAACTCGCATTTGATGATACAGGCAACATCAGTGGTGATATTGAGACGCAGACAGCGTTGATCCTTGAGCGTCAGTTTGCTGTATTAGCTCAACATGGTCTGCGCCCTGAAGCTGTTGTGAAAGCCGGCGTTTGGATCACCGAACAGGCAAATTTCCAGCGGTTTGATTTGGCATTTGCTCGTGAATTTGGCGTGCATAAACCCACTCGATCAACCGTTATCTCAGCGTTGGCGATAGAAGGCGCATTGATAGAGATTGATCTAATTGCTTCTTTTGAATCTCTAAAATCATCCCCGGAAACAGCCGAATGTAATTGCTCGCACAATGAAAATAGGAATGGATCATGAACGTACAACACATTGCTGCTTTCTCGAATGGCCCTATCGGTGGTAACCCGGCTGGCGTTGTTCTATGTGATGTCATGCCAGATGCGAATGTTATGCAGGAATTAGCGGCTGAAATCGGCTATTCCGAGACCGTATTTGCCGCGCCATGTGAAGAGGGATGGCGGGTGCGTTATTTCGCGCCTGAAGTTGAAGTGGATTTTTGTGGCCATGCGACCATCGCGCTCGGCGCAGCTCTGGCAAAAAGCAAAGGTCCTGGCATTTTTACTCTAAAGCTTAACCGTACTCAGATCACAGTTGAAGGTCGTTTCTCCGAGAATGAATGGGGAGCCTCTTTTCTATCTCCACCCACCCGAAGTCGTCCTGTTGCAAATGCGTTATTAGACGAAGCACTGGCATTGTTTGGTCTCGACCATAATGATCTTGATGTTCGGATCCCGCCTGCTATCGCGCATGGGGGTGGTGATCACCTTATTTTGGCCCTCAAAGATCGCGCGACATTACAAGCGATGCAATATGATCTGCAAAAAGGACGCGAGATGGCACTGCGTGAAGGCTTGATAACATTCAGTTTGCTTTATGCTGAACAGCCTAGATTATTCCATGCACGAAACCCATTCCCTTTGGGGGGCGTATTTGAAGATCCTGCAACGGGGGCGGCAGCAGCGGCACTGGCTGGATATCTGCGAGATATCGACTGGCCACACGAAGGCTCAATCGTGATCTATCAGGGAGAAGACATGGGCGTCCCCTCTTGCCTGCGAGCTGAGATCACTCCACAACGTGGTGCGGGTATCAGAGTCTCTGGAACAGCAAGATATATCCGCTAATTATTCTGTAATCATACAACCTTTTAGATAAAAACATGCTTCCAGGAATATTGAATGTCCCTCATTGAAATAATCATGGCATCAGGGAAAACCTCCGTTGATATCGCGCTTTATACGCTTCTGCCAGTCATGGTTGTGATGTTATGCGTAATGAAGATCCTGGAAGCAAAGGGAATAATGGAAACCATAGTCGAGTGGATGGCTCGGTTTCTGAAACCATTCGGACTGACGGGAATGAGTTCGTTTGCCCTGATCCAAATTAATTTCATCAGTTTCGCTGCACCACTTGCGACTTTATCTGTCATGAATAAACGCGGTGTATCAGACCGTCATTTGGCAGCAACGCTGGCGATGGTGCTGGCTATGGGGCAAGGTAATGTGCTTTATCCCATGATCTCATTGGGTTTAAACTGGACTATGGCTATTACAATTTCCATTATCGGCGGGCTATCTGCATCTGCACTGACTTGGCATTATTTGGGTCGCAATTTATCAAGTTGTGAATCTGTCACTTCAGAGAAACCACTTTCTGAAACTCATAAAACACGGGGAATTATCAGACTCATCAATGAAGCAGGAGCAGACGCGATTAGACTGGCTATTGGTGCAATCCCGATGCTGACCCTGTCTATTACTATGGTTGGTCTTCTTAAGGCTGTTGGTGCAGTGGCAGCTCTCGAACAATTGCTATCGCCATTTCTTGAATTCGTTCATATTTCACCTATGTTTGTCATGCCTGCTTTGGCGAAATATTTAGGAGGAGGAACCGCCTATTTGGGGGTTGTTTCGGATTTAATGCAGCAGGGAAAAATCACTGCTCAACAAATCAATACATCTGCGGGTTTCTTAATTCACGCATTTGATCTGCCGGGTATTGGTATTTTTTTAGGTATTAGCCATCGCTTCATTCGACTATTTAAATATGCAGCACAAGGCGCTTTATTCGGTATTTTTATCAGAGCACTGCTGCATTTCATGCTTTTTTGAAAAATAAGATCTCGCTAGTGTATGGAATTTGCTGAACGAGCCCCCATACCTAAAATAGTTCATATAAAGCTCGGTAAACTTTATATGAAGTTGTGGTCACATCGAATGCAACCAGGTAATGCAATTAGCCTATTAGGGGCTATGCAACTCAGTGATTAAGTGCATGCAATTACATAATTGAGAATTCAACCGGATGTGGCATCATGAATAATGTATCCTCCGAGGAGGATCAGAAAAATACCGAAGAGTAACTTCATAGTGACCGGATCAATACCCACAGAGAATCTTGAGCCAAACCAGCTCCCTGCAACCACCATCACTGCAATGATCATTGCAGCTTTAATATCAACTGCACCTTGTCGGTAATATTCCATGACTGCCGCAATGCCGACAGGTGGTAATAAAATAGCGAGACTTGTACCGGTTGCCAGTTTCTGACTAAAACCAAGCCCGTACACCAGTGCTGGTACAATCAAAACCCCACCACCAATACCAAACAAACCCGATAACACGCCCGCTGACAACCCTATCAGAGCTAAACTCATTAATAATAACATTTATCAATAAACCTTATTGCACGTAGTGTGATGATATCACGATCATATCTGATCAAGATGCCGCGTAATCTCTTACACTTGCCGGATATACTGATTTCGTATCGATTTTACGGATAAAATCTTGTAATGCTCTTTGTATCATCTCGTCAATTACGAGGAAATTGCTTCGCTAGAAAGATAGTGTTACGTTATAACATATCAACCATAAAACGGAATCATCATGAAAGTATTATCATCATTGAAAAGCGCAAAAAATCGTCATCCGGATTGTCAAATAGTCAAACGTCGAGGAAAGGTGTTTGTCATCTGTAAAACCAACCCCCGCTTTAAAGCACGTCAGGGTTGAGGTTGAAGTGATTGGACTATATTCCCGAAAAATAACAAAATTGGGAATATAGTCTTTCAATTCTGGGTTCTGCACATTGCAAACAAAGAGATATGTGTAAATAGATGTGTTAGTTAAATCCTTAATCTGGCAAATGCATCATCAGTGCCTTACCATGCACTAAACAGTCAACAACTTTACAACGCGCCGCCTTAACCAGATTCGCAAGAGTCTGACGTGAAACCCCCATCACGACAGCAGCATCCTGCTGAAGCATTCCCTGTAAATCAACCAGTCGCAGAGCTTCAAACTCGTCCGGCGCTAAGTCGATTCTTTCCAGCTCACACATTGGAATACCGTTTGGTTTAAAACAGCTATCTGCGGGTTTACCACAAATATTCCGGGGGATCTTTGGTCGACCCATAAATCATCCTTTATTGCATATGCAAAAAACATTGTTTCACAAAGTATAGCGATTTTACAGCAATAACATGACATCAGCAGATTCTTGGTGTTATACAGTTTTCAAGATATGTGTTGTTTTCACCGCTGATTAACTCTGGATGTCAGTTACTTAATTCACTCCCGCTCAATCATAAGACTCAACGCAGCAGGCAAAACGGTTAGTGTAAACACAGTCGCGACTATCAACCCGCCAATAATAGCGTAGGCCATTGGCCCCCAGAATATTTGATGGGCTATAGGTATCATACCAAGAATGGCAGCTAACGCTGTCAGAATGATAGGCCGTGAACGATGCGCTGCGGCGGCCATAATTGCGGGCCGTACAGCGATCCCATTCTGGATATTATTATCAACCTCACTGATCAATATCACGGCATTTCGGATGATCATGCCAGCCAATGCAATCACACCCAGCAGAGCAACAAACCCCATAGGTGTGCCGGTGGGTAACATCGCAGCAACAATACCAATCAGGCCAAAGGGTGCCGTAAAAAAAGCCAATAACATGCGTGAAAAACGTTTCAGCTGAATCATCAATAAAATCAGCATAACTACAACAGTGACTGGAAGTACCGTATAAACAGACGTATTTCCTTTGGCTGATTCAACAGCAACGCCCCCTTCTGTTATTTGGTAACCATCGGGTAATTGTGCGCGAAAATGTTCAATTTCTGGTGCAAGATTAGCGGATACTGTTGGCGCTTTTACTCCTGGCGCAACATCCATCTGGACACTGATAAATGCTTCTCTCTGCCGGCGCCATATAATCGGTTGCTCAACACCATAAGAAACGGTGGCAATCTGACGTAAAGGTTCGGTCCGTCCATCGGCCGTAGCAAGTTGCAGATTAGCAACAGTATCAATATCACGCCGATTTCTTTGCATCCCCTGAGCGACGACGTCGACCAGACGGTTATTATCACGAATAGTGGTTAATGTTGTGCCGGAAAAAATCGTTGCTAAGGCGTTGGCAACATCCTGAGAACTAAGCCCGACAGCACGCGCTTCCGTCTGGTTAACAGAGACATTAACAGCCCGCTCCGGTTCACCCGCGGTAAGATTGATATCTCGTGTATCTGGGTTTTTAGCCACCAGATTTGCCAGCTTAAGTGAGAACTCTCTCACCTTTGTCACATCTGGCCCCGAGATGCGATATTTCAACGGCCAGCCGACTGGAGGGCCTAACTCCAAGGGCGATACGCGCGAGACAAGGTCACTGAATTGCGTTTCCATCAGATGATTTAATTTTTCTCTCAGTAGATCTCGTTCTTTCAACCCTTTTGCTACGACAACCAACTGTGCGATGTTTTCATGTTGCAGTAACACATCCATCGGTAAATAGAAACGAACTGCCCCAGAGCCAACATATGTCGAAAAATGGTCAACATTGACATCAGATTTGAGGATTTTTTCTAATCGCATAACCTGTTCATGTGTTGCATGTTGTACTGCATTTTGCGGTAAATTCAGACTAATCAGCAATTCAGGTCGATCTGATGAAGGGAAAAACTCACCTTCCAAACGTGAGGCACCAAATAAAGACAGTATAAGAGCCAAAAAAGCCACTAATAATGTCAGTTTTCGATTTTGAAGCACACGCTGTAGTGTCTTTGCATAAAAACGTGCGATTCGCCCTGGCTCACTGTGATGTAAATTCTGAATAACAGGCAGTAACCAAACACCGAGAAGAGGCGAAAACAAAACAGCAACAATCCATGAGCTGATGAGTGCAATCAATACGACGACAAAGAGAGAGAAACAGTATTCGCCCGCGCTGGATGATGCAAAACCAACCGGTATGAATCCAGCAATCATAACGAGTGTTCCGGTTAGCATCGGAAATGCCGTACTTTCGTAAGCCCAAGCCGCAGCACGTTTTCTGTCCCAACCTTCCTCCAATCGCGAGATCATGGCCTCGACAGTGATCATGGCATCATCAACGAGTAAACCTAAGGCAATGATCAGCGCCCCCAAAGAAATGCGCTGCAGGCCAATGCCAGCGATTTCCATGCCCAAGAACGTCATGGCTAAAACAATAGGAATGGATGCAGCGACAACTAAACCTGCCCGTGAACCCAATGAGACAAAAGAGACTGCCAATACAATAGCAACAGCCTCCATCAGCACTCGCACAAAACCACCCACAGCCTCTTTCACAACAGCAGACTGATCGGCGACTTTAATAACATCAATGCCATACGGTAGTTTGGCGGAGACAGATGCCATTTTGCTTTTGATCGCCTGACCAAAATTCAGCATATTTCCGGTCGGTGCCATTGAAATAGCCAGACCCAGTGCTTTTTCGCCGTTCACCTTAAATATAGGTATGGGGGGTTCTGCTGTTTTACGAGAAATGGTGGCAATTTCGCTGAGTGGTATAAATCTATTTCCGATATGCAGCGTAACATCACGAATACTCTGCTCAGAAACGAAGGCTCCACTAACACGCAATGCGATTTTTTCATTATCAGTACGAACGATTCCTGTCGGTGTCACTGTGTTCTGGGCTTTGATTGATGTAATCACTTGTTGCGTATCTATGCCTAACCCAGCCAGTTTATTCGGGGAGAATGAGATAACAATTTGTTCTTCTTCAGCGCCTAAAACGTCAATTTTCCCCACATCTGGAATTGTCAGCAGTTCAGCGCGAATATCATCAACTTTATCGCGCAATTCCCTTGCTGAAAAACCGTCGCTGGTAAATCCATAAATCGTACCGAAAGTATCATCAAATTCATCATTTACGGCTGGTGTGCTGACCCCTTCCGGCAAGGACGTTGAAATATCATTCATTTTTTTCCGAATGGTGTACCAGATTTGAGGCACGGATGCCGGAGGCACATCATCCCGTAAATTCACAAAAATAACAGACTCACCTGCACGGGTATAACTTTCGATATAGTCCAGATACGGTGTTTCCTGCAGTTTTTTCTCCAGCGTATTGGTCACAAGGTTGACTGTATCGCTTGTGGTAGCGCCAGGCCACGCAGCAGAGACGACGGCTGTTTTAATCGTGAAGGCCGGGTCTTCATTTCGAGGTAAACGCTCATAACTCATGATCCCAGCAGCAATAATAATCACCATAAAAAATGATACTAATTGCTGATTAGCCAGCGCCCACGATGACAAATTAAAGCGAGATTTTGCCGGACGATTAGTCTGTTGATTCATGAGTGAGACTCCTCATCCATTACTACTTTTGTGCCAGGACGCAGTTTATTAACACCAGCAACCACGACATGATCACCAGAGACCAGCCCTTCAGAGACAAAGATATCTGTTTCGGTATAACGAGCCACGGTGATGGGTTTTAATTGCAAAGCTAATGAAGAGGGATCAACCACATAAACAGCCGGTTTATTGCCAACAGAGGTCAATGCAGATGCGGGTATGATGATATTGGGAAGATCGGGTAATTGAACTGTTCCCAAAACGGTTGTGCCAAAAATAAACGCATCTGGCGGGTTGTCTAATGCGATCCGAACCCGAAATGTACGGGTAACCGCATCCGCTTGCGGGCTGATATCGCGGATATGCCCAATCGTTTTAAGTGATGGATCTGATAACAGTGAAACAGTCACTACTGGATCTGCATTCTGCTGATTCAATAGTCGTTCAGGCACATCAAATACCGCATCCCGTTCAGCGAGTGCAGCTATTTTCACCACCTCTTGTCCGGCACTGACGACTTGCCCTGGATTTGCACTCACTGTGGTGATCACACCAGATTCTGTTGCCGTCAGACGGGTAAAACTCAGCCGTTCTTTTGCGCTTTTTACCGCAGTCTGGGCACTGTCCCGACGAGAAACTGCAGATTCCCAATTGGACTGAGCCTGATCCAGTTCGACAGGTGCGATAGCCCTTCCCGGTGCTAATGTTTTCATGCGAGCTAAATTGCTTTTAGCCAACCGCTCCGCTGAGATAGCACTCGCTAATTCCGACTGTGCATTTTGTAATTGGTTTTCACTGTCTCGAGGATCAATCGTCGCGAGAATATCCCCAGATTTGACTCTTGAACCAATATCTACCGAACGAGTTAGAACTCGACCATCCAAACGAAACCCGAGCGTAGTTTCAGTGCGCGGACGGATCTCCCCTGTTTGAACAATACTATTGTTGCCATTCTGAAAAGCGACTTCGATGGTTTTGACGGGCCGAGGTGATTGCTCTGTAGCCGTGTTTTTGTTATCTCCACATCCCGCTAGTAAAAACAACGTACCTAGCAAAATCAGACTATTTCTGATTATGAATTGAGTAATATTAGAATGACACATAACGGATTATCTCTAATGAACGAATATCACTAGTATCAAAGCGTCATATCGAGATTCGTTTTAGAAATTATCAAGAAATGGTCAAGATAGATAAATTCAGTTAATCGGCAATAATATTAGAAACCGCATGCCTGCGTTCGGCAATTTAAATGCCTCTATGGTTCCACCGTGTGCTTCACAAATGGCTTTGGCAATCGATAAGCCCAGACCACTACCACCAAAATGCCTTGCTCTTGAGGTTTCTGCTCTGGAAAAACGCTCGAAAATATGAGGTAAAAATTCATCCGCCACACCAGGCCCCTGATCTTGGAATTCAATCTGAAGTTGATCCTGATGCTGCGTGATCTTGATATTCAGTAAATGTCCTTCAACTGCATAACGCAGGGCATTTTCCATCAAAATTGAAAAAACCTGCCCTAATCGATATGGGTCGGCTGTGCAGAAATATGAATCTTGCTGCGTAAAATGAATAACGAAACCTTCTTCTTCCGTTAGAGGTTTCATCCAGCTAATTCTGTCTCGAATCAAATCACTAATATTAATACGTGTTTTATCAAGTGTTAGCTGACCAGCATTAGCCAGTGAGAGTAGGTGAAGATCATCAATTAGCCGATTAAGGTGCGCTAATTGTTTCATGACTAGTTGCAGTTGCTTTTCATCAGCATTAAAAACACCATCCATCATTCCCTGAAGTCGCCCAATGGCTGCGGTAAGCGGAGAACGGAGTTCATGCGCCATGGCCACATTAGATGCTCGCAATTCCCGTTCATAATTTTCCAACTGCCGGGTCATGGCATTAAAATCATGGGCTAAGCGAGTTAATTCTATTGGCGCTTCTGGTTCTAATCCGGCGTGGGCATAAAATTGCCGCTGTGATACTGCCCGAGCTGCGACAGCAATTTGTGTAAATTGACGCGAAAGCGGCCGGGCAACCCAAAGCCCCAAAAGCACAATGAAAGGAATAGCGACCAGAACAAGAATGATGAGAGCAAACCAGTCGGTGCTGGCAATCGACGGATCGGAAAAAGAGATACCAAAATACGTATCAATGATCTGGTGATAACGGTTCAGATTTAGCTCAGGTTTCTGTCGCAAGAGAACAAATTCTTGCTGAACCATTTTAGGCATATGCTCGACGATCCATATGTTCCATATCGCGAATCGCAGCCACATACACGCGGCGATGACAACCACAGTCCCTATTGCCAACGACAATATGCGTAAACAGATCCAACGCCAGAGTGAATAAGATGATTCTATTTCTTTCATTATTATTTGAACCGATAACCAAATGAACGCACAGTGAGAAGAACGCCGGTGATCCCGACGCTTTCAAGTTTCTTTCTCAGATTATAAATGTGCGTATCAACCACTCGTTCAAGCGCATTACTTTCTGGCAAACAGGCATCGAGCAGTTCTTGACGAGAAAACGCTTTAGTCGGCGCTTTGAGTAATGTGGCTAATAAATTGAACTCGGTTGGTGTTAGCTCGACAAAAACAGTTTGCCCGGATGCGTCATTCACGCTGGCGGATAATGATCTCATATCCAACGTCAGCGTCTCATAACAAAGTGTGTCTTGTGCTACCTGATGCCCTGATGAACGTCGCAACACAGCCTGTACGCGTGCCACGACCTCTCTAGGGTTATACGGCTTAACCACATAGTCATCCGCACCATATTTCAATGCACCGATCTTATCTGGTTCGTCACCCATCGCAGTGACCATAATAACTGGTACATCGCTTTTACGACGTAATGCGGAAAGCACATCATGACCATTCATCATGGGTAACATGACGTCTAACAAGATGAGGTGTGGCTGCCATTGTGCGGCCATTTCAAGCCCTCTTAACCCATCACTGGCAATGGCTACCTGAAATTTATCTTTCATCAGATATGCTTCGAGTACATTGGCGGCGTCCATATCATCTTCGATAACCAGAATTCGCTTTTCAAACATATCGACTCTCTTCTTGATGAATTCTTAATAATATCTAAACAGAAAATTGATATTACAGAGTAATTATATTCCTCATGAATAGACTTTACCTCAAGAATGGCATGAAAAGGTAAGTATATCTTAATAATTTTATTTATTGATTGAAAAATTAATTGTGCATAAGACATCTATACAGTTCTGCATGGACAGAGGATTATGGATAAAAAATTAAGTTGGAATAAACTGGCAAAAATGGAAAGATATATCCGGATTGGATATGGCAATCTTCTTATATCCTAACGACACGCCAAAGAAAATATTCAATCGGTGTAAATTTTTATTGCGTAGTTTTATATATCACTCTGAATTAATGAGAATGTATTTTTTATTTCAGGAGCCACAACTAAAAAGCCTGCCTGAGAATCACCCGGAATTATTAGATAAACCTTTACGACCTTATAGATTTGCAGCAGCAAATGCAAAAAAAAGAGCTCAAATGATAGAGGAGCATTATCATCTACTTAGCATTCTTTTTCCAAATGAGATCATGGCATTATATAATAAAAATGGAGTATCTTTAGGTCGACTCCCAATCAGCCAGTATAATGTTGTCTTGTGTTACGATGGTACCTTTCGTAGAGAAGGTGAATTAACAATATCTATTATTAATGAACAAGGTATTAGACTTTACAGCTGTGCATTTTCACTGGCTGGAAATATAAAAGATTTGACATTGGTCATTGGTGCTGTGCAAGGGCCAGCACCAACCATTGAAAATGCGCCAGAAATAATTAGAACCATGACAAAAGAACTCCATGGCTTACGACCTAAATCATTCGTTGTTATGCTGGTAATTATTTTTGCTAAGATAATTAAGGCAAATAACATACAAGCCGTAAAAAAATCAGCACATGTATTTCAAGCCAAACGCTACAGTAAAAAACAAAAATTTAAGCTTCATTCCGATTATGACAGTCTATGGCATGAATTCGGAGCAGTAGAAATAGATGAGCATTTATTTCAATTAAACCCGCCACAGAAAAAACCTTTAGATGAAATCATTCCCAAAAAAAGAGCGATGTACCGTAGGAGATATGATTACTTAGAGGGAATTGAAAAAGACATAATTTCTAAATTTTCAGCATCAACAAGATATGTTTAGATTTGTTATCTATTTAGATCGCAATCAATATCTGCTGCATTACAAATTTGCTGCAGAGCGCGGTGTTAGCTATCATGGGTAAGCATAACGGGATGTCCAATGAAATTTTGTTGCTAATCTATTACATTAAGCAATTTATCCACTTACTTGCGAAGAATTAGAATCAGCTTAGTTACGAATTCTATTGTTTGAGGTTACTCATGACTGAAGAAGATATTTTTTCCAATTTAGCCGTTATCCCTTTTTCTTTGGCTGGGTTTACATGGCATTCTGCAGAACAGTTCTTCCAGGCAGCCAAATTTACTGATGAAGAAATCATTCAGAAAATTAAAACATGTGAAAGTCCTTTCCGTTGTGCGGCTATCGGACAAACACGGCGTTTTAAAATTCGTGATGATTGGGAGAGCATCAAGGTATCGGTAATGGAGCAGGCCATTCGGGCTCGTTTTGAACAACACCCCGAATTGGCCAAGGTGCTCAGGCTAACCAAACGCAAACTTTATGACCATTCTGCGGCAGACAACTTCTGGGGTATTGGTGTTGATGGTCATGGTGCAAATATGACGGGTGAAATTCTGATGAAAATCCGTTGTGAACTACAAGCTACTGAAGAATAATTTTTTCCCAAAGGCGATAGCTAACACAAATTAATAATGTGGGGCGGCTCTACGCGCCGCCACTTAATATGACAGCAATTTAGTGTAGGACCACTTCGTGCCCTACATTTTGTAACTCTAACGTCGTTGACAAGTTGTACATCCCCGACATGCGGAACGAGTGGTTTTATCCAGTCTTCCGCGCTGGATTTTACAGTAAGCATTTTTCAAGACTCGTCGACATGCAAACCAATCTGTTGGCTTTTCTAAGATCAAGTAGCCGTTGAAACGTTTTACTAATTCTATACGATATTCATCTATGAATTTTGTATCATACCCAATCTCAAAATAATCCAGTGCCTGCTCTATAGAAGTAAAGCTAGCGATGGTTTTTTGAATGTCGATCTGGCTCATTTCAATTCATTATTTTTGAGATAGAGATGCTCAAAAATAACACATGTCTGAGGCCACCAATGTGTTTTGTATCAAGCAAGAGAATGAGTAATGAACAAATCAACTGACTACTGGTTTCCAGCAAAGCGTTATGGATGGGGCTGGGGCATGCCAGTTACCTGGCAAGGCAAAGTGGTATTTGCTGCCTTTTTTGTATTGCTGGCAATCGGGGCGCTTACTCTGTTACCACGATATGGCCAGCTCAGTTTTGTCATCTTCACCGTTATTCTAAGCGTTATTTTGATGGTAATTTGCTGGCTCAAAGGGGAACCACCCAAATGGCGGTGGGGTAATAAATAAGTTAAACAAAGCCAGGAAGAATCTGTTTGGCATCCTCCCCTGTGATGGATACGCGAATTCTTTGTACTGATCTGACCTAGCATTCAACTTATAGAGCTACATCAATAAATACAAAAACACACAGACCATTTTTAACATTTCCCGGCTTACCTATCTATAATAACTATATTCGTAATTGCTAATGAATGTTTTATACAATTCTTCGATTACATTTAAACAATAAAAAGATATCGGGAGCCCTGCCATGGTGTTAATTCAAGCCAAGAATCTATCAAAAAATTACAGTATTGGTGATATTGAGAATATGGCATTGGAAAATATCAGCTTCTCGGTTGAAGCGGGCGCCTTCGCTGCTATTGTTGGCCCTTCTGGAAGTGGCAAATCAACCCTACTTAATTTAATTGGTGCTCTGGATCACCCCAGTAGCGGTGAGTTACAGGTCTGTGCCACACAAATTTCAACACTTTCCCGCACTGAAGCAGCAAAATTTCGCGGTGATAATATTGGTTTTATCTTTCAGGATTTTAACCTTATTCCCGTCCTCACTGTTTTTGAAAATGTCGAATATCCCCTGTTAATGGTAAGAAACTGGCCCGCAGAAAAGCGACGGGAACGAGTCATGCAGGTACTTGCCGCAGTTGGTATGGTGGAGCAAGCAGAAAAAAAACCAGATCAAATATCTGGCGGACAAAAACAGCGTGTTGCAGTTGCTCGGGCCTTGGTCGGTGAACCTAAACTTGTGTTAGCCGATGAACCAACAGCCAATCTTGATCACGATACCGCCTACCGCATTATTAATCTGATGAAGCAAATGCGTGATGACTTTGGTACGACATTTCTGTTTTCCACGCATGATCCAAAAATCATGTTGGAGGCAGAGCAGACCTTTGTTCTGGAAGATGGCCGTCTCTCCGTAACAGGTGGTGCACTATGATTGCTTTATTAAAACTTTCAGCGCGGAATCTGATGCGATATCGCCGCCGGACGTTATTAACCGCCATTTTGATCGCTGTTGGCGTGATCGCATTACTATTATTTGTCGCTACGGCTGGCTCATTTAAACAAGTTATGGTGGGCGGTATCACTGACAGCATGCTTGGTCATCTGCAGATCCACCATAAAGGTTACACCGCATCGATCGATAATCTTCCACTCAACCTTGACCTGAAACCAACCGCGATAAAAAAGGTCGAAGCTATTCTGAAATCGGAACCTGCCATCGCCAGTTATTCTGAACGTGTGAAATTGGGCGCCATGTTCAGCAACTTCAATGAAAGCACCAGTATCCGTTTGAATGGCGTTGATCCTGTGGCAGAAGATGCTACCGTCCCTACCCTGCGCCAACGCATTAGTGATGGAACATCAACTGGCTTATTAGTGGAACCCGGCCAGATTCTGATCCCGGCTTTATTGGCGAAAGGAATGAAAGTCAAAGTCGGCGATTCGATTGTGCTTGTCGCCACTAATGCATCCGGCTCAGTGAATGGCAAAAATTTTATTGTTCGTGGCGTGCTGGAGGCAGTAACCGGCCCAGGCGGCCGCGATGGCTATATTCATATTGATGATGCCCGCGATCTGCTTCGATTAGAACAACCCGATATCATGGAAATTGCCATCCGGCTAAAGAATATGGATCAGCTATCAGATGTTAATGATCAACTGAGTCAAAAATTGTCACAGATCCTCAATAAAGAGAACAAACCAGTAACGGAATTACATTCCTGGAAAGAGCTATCCCCCTTCGCCAATATCGTCAAAATGATCGACATGATGACTCTTTTTATCCGCATTATGCTGGTGACCATCGTGATGGTTAGTGTGCTGAATGTCATGCTGATGGCGGTTTATGAACGCATCCGTGAAATCGGCACGTTAGCGGCGATCGGTACGCAACCTAATACCATCATGGGTATGTTTATCGGCGAAGGTTTATTGCTGGGGTTAGTCGGCGCAGTGGCGGGTATTTTACTCAGTCTTGCCATACTGGCATTGTTACAAGTCGTACCGATCTCCTTTGCCTTTGGCCGGGAAGTGATCACGCTACATCCAACACTATCAATAATCGATATTACTTGGGTATTAGTTGCAGCACTTCTGGTTTCCATTTTAGCTAGTTTACAACCGGCATGGCGTGCATCGCGAATGGACCCGATAAAAGCATTACACCATGTCTGAGCAGGAGATAAACATGCGTTTTCTTAACTATCTGTTTGCAGGCTGTCTGTTAATTTTACCGTTCAGCACCATGGCGCTCGATGGCAAAACTATATTGCAAAAAGTAGATCGGAATCTGGAACCTGAATCATACGAATCGTATCGAAAACTTATCAATATTGAACCGAATAACACTCGGAAAGAGTTCGTTATTTATTCGGTAAAAAGTGGTCGCGATAAAATCGTTACGTTGTTTCTTTCTCCTGCCAGCGATAAAGGCCGTACCACACTACGTCAGGGCGATAACATGTGGTTATACATTCCTAACGTAGGTAAACCAATCCGGATCACGAGTTTACAGTCCGTGATTGGCGGTGTTTTCAATAATGCGGACATCATGCGCGTAGATTATGCCGAAGAATATGATGTAACTAATATCACTGAACAAGCGGATGTGTATCAGCTTATCCTGAAAGCGAAAAGTACAAGTGTTGCTTACGACCAATTGAAAATGACAGTCGATAAGTCATTACTGTTACCACGTGAAATAGGAGCCTATGCCAGCAGTGGCATGTTAATAAAAACACTGCATTTTAAAGATTTAAAAGACTTCGGCGATGGCATAAAACGGCCAGCAACCATTGAAACCGATAGCCCGCTGTATAAAGGCTTCCGCTCAGTCATGCTTTATTCCGGTTTGAAGAAACGCGATGTTCCTGAAGACGTATTTACGTTAGGTTTTATGAGTCGTGTTGAGGAACTGCGTAAATGAAAAAGTGGATCGCCATGGAATTTTTTTTGCTGGCGACCGCATCATATTCTTCTTTGGCAGAGGATTTTTCTTTCGATACCAGTGAATATGAAAAGAAAACATTTGAATTCAACGGCTATGTTGAAGCCAAACAGGAAGCGTTACGTTTGCAGCCGGAACGGGCTATTTATTCTCTGAATTACCCTGATGAACCGTCACGTAACTGGCTTTATCGCAGTACAGGCACACTGGATCTAACAGGTAAATTGCATCTGACCAATACGGTTGCAGATATCCACGGACAAGCCAGTTATGCGGAAGACTCGTTTGTTGCAACGGAAGAAGATGACAAGATCATGGACGGCGGCATCCGCTGGAGCCCTACCACAAATTATTCTGTAGATATTGGTAAACGGGTTCAACGTTGGGGAAAAGGTTATGCCTGGAATCCGGTTGGTTTTATTGAACGGCCCAAAGACCCATCCGATCCACAAACTGCGCGTGAAGGCTTTAATATGGTCAGCATGGAGTGGACCAAAACCCTTGATGGCAATATCCGTACACTGACGCTGACACCCGTTGTGGTACCGACTTATGATGAATTAAACCCTGACTTTGGACCTGAGGGATCGCTTAATCCAGCGGCGAAACTTTATCTTTTGGCCTGGAACACGGATATTGACCTGCTGTGGCTGGGTAAAGGCGCCAGACCACAAAGTATCGGATTGGATTTTTCGCGTAATATAAGTAGTGAGCTAGAGATTCATGGTGAATGGGCGCATCAATATGCTGTAGGAAAAAATACACTCGATTCATCAGGTTCTACTGTGTTATCAACAGCTAACCCCGATAGTTACTTATTGGGCGCCCGTTATTTGACAGAACATGAAGTCACCTGGATTGTTGAATATCTTCATAACGGACGAGGTTACAGCACATCAGAATTGGACAACTATTATGCATTTATTAATAGCGCCGTGAGTTCTGGTGAAACCAATGCTCAGTTACAAAAGGCCCGGCAACTTATGCAATCGGGTTACAACAAGGCAAATTCCGGTGAAAATTACCTCTATCTGCGTGCCAGTATTAACGAACCATTTGACTGGCTTTATACCACGCCTAGTCTGACTTTTATCAGTCATCTGGATGACGGTAGTTTCCAGATAACACCGGAAATCAGCTACACCGGATTTTCAAATACCGAGTTACGTGCCCGAGCCATTTTATTATCACGCGAACAACAAACGGAGTTTGGCGAGAAGTTATCCCGCCAGCGATTTGAAATTTATGTCCGTTATTTTTTCTAACTCAACTATTGCTCGCAACCAGCCAGTTAATAAATCCACCGCCCAGAATTAAATACATGAAAAGAATTCCGCCCAACATAAGCGGTTTTAGACCCGCAGATCTGATCGCCCCCAAGTGTGTGGTTAAGCCTAATGCCGCCATCGCCATAGCGAGCAAGAAATTATCCAGCACAATCAGTTCATGCGTTATCGATGCTGGTAACCACTGCAACGAGTTGATGCCAGCCATCACGACAAAAAACACGGCAAACCAAGGGATGGTGATTTTACGACTCTGTTCTGACTGATTGGCAGAACGAAGTCGCAGCCACCCAGAAAGTAACAATAAGAATGGAGCCAACATCATGACCCGGATCATTTTCACAATGACGGCAATATCCGCTGCTTTAGGCCCAATCGCCTGACCCGCCGCAAATACCTGTGCGACTTCATGAATGGTTGAACCGGCATAGACACCATAACTGTTCTGAGTCTGGAATATTGGTAATGTCGTAAACCAAAAATGGTAAAGCGCCGGATACAAAAACATGCCTGCCGTACCAAATACCACCACGGTTGCCACTGCGATGCTGACCTTGCTGGCTTGAGCACGAACAATCGGTTCTGTTGCCATCACCGCTGCTGCGCCACAGATTGAGCTACCCGCACCGATTAAAAGTGCCGTGTCTCTATCGAGCTTGAAGATCCGAGTCCCAAGCCAATAAGCCAGCAAAAAAGTAGAACTCAGTACCATAAAATCGGTAACGATAGCCGTCATCCCTACCCCAGCGATCTGCTGAAAGGTAATACGCAAACCATAAAGTACGATTCCTGTGCGCAATAATTGCTGCTTAGCGACACCAACACCTGATGCACATGCACTCGCAATATGTGGATAAACGGTATTGCCTAAAACAATTCCTAGTGCAATCGCAATAGTCAGTGCACTAAAACCCCAATGTTGCGCAGTAGCACTTTGAGACATCAATAATCCCGCGATAGCGACACCTGCGGTAAACATTAACCCCATGTAATGTGATTTGAACACATCATTTTTATTTAATGATAATCTAATATATAGGTTCATTACGGTACTCCTCTTAACTCGATCAGAGTAACACCGATATTTTCTATATCTAAATTCGTTATATCGATAGAACTAATTTAGATAACCAATTAACCCTTCATTTCAAATGGATATGTTCAATGTGGGATGAAAAATACAGCAATTCACAATTCATTTATGGCTCTTCTCCTAACGATTTCCTGCGCGAAAATGTTCATCATTTTGTCCCAGAGGGAAAAATTCTGTGTATTGCAGAAGGTGAAGGTAGAAATGCAGTCTGGTTGGCAGAACTCGGCTTTAAGGTGACTGCGGTTGATGCATCCGAAGTTGGATTAGCGAAAGGTCGTGCTTTAGCTAAATCGAAAGGGGTATCGGTACATTGGGTCCATGCCGATTTACAAGACTACAATCCCGGTACTAAAGCTTGGGATGGTGTCGTTGCTATATTCGCTCATTTACCACCCGATTTGCGTTCGCGTGTGCATGCTGACTGCGTTGAGAGTTTAAAAATGGGTGGCGTCTTGTTGCTTGAGGCTTATACCCCGGAACAACTTAATTTCAGAACCGGTGGCCCCACCAATGTTGACTGGTTAATGACCCCCGAATTGCTACAAAACGAATTACAAGGACTGACCTTTGAGCGCTTACAGAAAATTGAGCGGGAAATAATCGAAGGGATTGGACATACCGGTATGGGTTCTGTGGTACAGGTGATCGGCCGACGGTAAGTGTATCTCGGTATAATAAGGGAACTCCGAATAAGAGTTCCCTTCACTGTATCAATTCAGTTTTCCCAAAATTTGATTCAATTCATCTGGTTTAGGCATGCCTTGTTGCTGTTGCAGGCGCCCAGTATCATCAAAATATAATAATGTGGGTGTGGCAACTGATCCCAATTCATCCATTAATAACTGATTATCATCCAGCTTCTTTTGTATCGCAGATGGAATTGGATCTAACGGCTTCAGACCATTCTTCCCTTTGCTTTCTTCATATTCCTGTAATCCCTTTACTGGGTCTTTCATATTAAATAAAGCAGCGGCTTTTGCAGGACTATCATGACTGAGGATCCCCACCAGAATATGTCTTATCTGAATTTTTCCACCCTCAACCCACGGACGAGCCTGTTGCCAAAAACGATTGCAATAAGGGCAGTTAGGGTCCGAAAACATATAAATAATTTTTGGTGCGTTATCTTTACCATCAGCAATCCAGGTACTTTTTTCTAATTTAGCCCAAACCTGTTTTGCCATAGGCGAATAGACTAATTCATTCAGTGGTTTCAATGACAGATTGTTGCCTTTTGCGTCATAAAGATAACCGCTAAGAACAAACTTGCCATCACGACTAGCATACAAAGTGATCCCCTGTTTTTGATATTCAGCGGCGTATCCTTGCATGCCATTCGGCGCATCAAAACGACCAACAATATGCATACCTTGTTTCTCAAAAGCTTGAATTGCTGCTGGAAGAGGTTCTGAAGCCATCACGAGCTGAAACGGAATAAGACAAAATATCAGTACATTCCGCATTATGCCGACAAACATAAAAAGCACCTTACATTAGAAATACCTAAATAATAGCCATTAACAATACTGCAACAATATGTTCATAGCACTCTTTTTGTTGCCGGCCCCCCGCCCATCAACACGGCTACATTGATCGCGTCATGTTCTAGCAGCAAATAAATTTTGCTGATCTTTAAAGCACCATTTATGACTAACCATAAGAAAATAAACATTAAAAAAGAGGATCATGATGTCATGACCCTCCTTATTTATTGAACTATCAATTAACGCTTAATGCGCGGTCTTTGACTCTTCTTTCCGTGACAAATAGAGATAATAAAGCACCGGGATCACAACCAGCGTCAGCACAGTTGAGGCAAACAAACCAAACAGCAGGCTGATGGCCAGACCGCTAAAGATCGGATCATCCAAAATAAAGGTAGCACCAATCATCGCGGCTAATGCCGTCAGAATGATTGGTTTCGCCCGCACCACGCCACTGTTGATCACCGCTTCGGCAAGTTCCACTCCCGCCGCGCGTTGCTGATTAACAAAATCAACCAACAGGATGGAATTGCGCACGATAATGCCCGCTAGCGCAATCATGCCAATCATGGAAGTGGCGGTGAACGGCGCCCCCATCAGGGCATGCCCTGGCATAACGCCAACCAGAGTCAGCGGGATCGGTGCCATGATGATCAGCGGCACGCTGTAGGAGTTAAACTGCGCGACCACCAGAAAGTAGATCAACAATATCCCGACGGAATAGGCAATGCCCATGTCGCGGAAGGTTTCATAGGTGATTTTCCATTCACCATCCCACTTAATAGCGACACCGGAAAGCCCGTCCGGTTGCCCAATTAACGACTGTTTCCATGCCGGATGTTTATCGCTTAATGTACTGGCGATTTCGGCCATCCCATAAAGTGGGCTGTCGAGTTTACCGGCCATATCGGCGGTCACCATCACCATCGGTTGCATGTTTTTATGCATGATGCTGTGCGGTTTGCTGGTTTTATTGACCTGCACCAGTTCACTCAAGGCGATCGCTTTGCCAGTAGCAGAGGGCAGCGTCAGGCTTAACACGCCAAGCAGATCGACTTTTTCACCGTCATCCAAACGCAGACGGATCGGTTTGGCGTATTTCTGATCCGGTGTATGCAGATAACTGACATCCTCACCATTGAGTGCGCCCGCCAGTGTCTGCCGGATCGTCGCTTCTGCAATCCCCAAACGGGTTGCGCGTGCCCGATCAATCGTGATCTGCCAATGTTGCTGTTGCGCGGGTACATCAACATCAATATCCACGATATCGGCGGTGTTTTTAAACGTATCCTGGATCTGTAAGGCGGCTTGTTCACGCATGGCCTGTGTCGGGCCATACACTTCTGCCAGGATCGGCGACCACACTGGCGGGCCGGGTGGGATCTCGACCACTTTCAGTGTGGCACCAGATGCTTTCGCTAGTGGCGCTAACCGCTCCCTCGCGTCACGGGCGATCTGATGGCTGGAACGATCGCGTTCATGTTTGCCTTGCAGATTGACTTGTAGATCGCCGAGTTCCGCCGATTGCCGCATAAAATAATGCCGCACCAAGCCATTAAAATTGATCGGTGCCGATGTGCCTGCATAAATCTGCACTGAGGTCACTTCCGGGATCTGTTCAGCTTCATGCGCCAGTTGTTGTAATAGCGTTTGTGTTTGTTCCAGTGGTGTGCCTTCCGGCAGATCGACCATCACCTGAAATTCTGATTTGTTATCAAATGGCAGCATTTTCAGCACCACCAATTCCAACACCGGTAACGCCAGCGACCCTAGCACCAACAAAGCGACAACCAGTGCCAGTTTGCGACGTGCTTTTTTCGCATGTTCGCCCAACAGGAATGAACCCAGAATACGGCGCAACAATCCGGTGGCTTTGTGTTCCGTTGGGCTGGATGCGCTGTGATGTGATTTCAGCAGATGCAGTGCTAACCACGGGGTAACGATAAAAGCGACGCCCAGTGAAATCAGCATCCCCGTACTGGCATTGATCGGGATCGGGCTCATGTATGGACCCATCATGCCACTGACAAACGCCATGGGGAGCAGTGCGGCAATAACGGTCAGTGTGGCCAGAATAGTCGGACCGCCGACTTCATCCACTGCCTGCGGAATCGCTTCTTTCCAATTACCGCCTGCTTGCTGATGCCGGTGGATATTTTCCACCACCACGATGGCATCATCGACCAGAATGCCGATGGAAAAGATTAGCGCAAACAGTGAGATACGATTTAAGGTAAATCCCCAGGCCCATGAGGCAAACAGGGTCATCGCCAGCGTCAACACAATCGCACTGCCGACGACGGCGGCTTCACGCCAGCCCATACTCAGCCAGACCAAAATCACCACGGCGGTCGTGGCAAAAATCAGCTTACTGATGAGTTTATTCGCTTTCTCATTCGCCGTTTGCCCGTAATCGCGCGTCAGGCTGACCTCAACTCCCTGCGGGATCAAAATATTGTGGATCTGTGCCACCCGCGCACTCACCGCACGGCTTAAATCGACGGCGTTCACACCGGGCTGTTTGGCGATGGCCAGCGTAACGGCGGGATAAACCTTACCTTGCTGACTCATCCAGACATTGGCGTTTGGTACATCGGCACCGTCGTTGATGGTGGCCACGTCAGCCAAATACACCGGATGCCCTTGCTGGCTGCTGATAATCAGCTGACCTACTTCATCACTGGAACCGAGAAACTCACCGACTTGTAAGCTTACTTGTTGGTTATCCTGCGTCAGCGACAGATTGTTTTGCTGCTGATTAGCACTGTTTAATACCTGAGATATTTGCGGCCAATTTAAACCAAATGCATTGAGTTTGGCCGGGTCAATTGTCACCTGCACGACCCGATCATGCCGCCCAACGGTCTGGATCTGGCGCGTACCGGGTAACCGCTTCAACTCGGTTTCCAGGCCATGTGCGATCTGCGTGAGTTGTTCCGCCGTAATGTCGGCTTGTTTACTCCATAAGGTTAAATTCAAGATCGGCACATCATCAATCGCGCGGGGTTTAACTAACGGTTCGCCAACCCCTAAACCAGCCGGTAACCAATCTTTATTCGAGGCCAGTTGGTTATACAGATCAACTAACGCTTGTTGACGCGGTTTGCCTACCTTGAACGCCACGATCAACATGGCACCACCGGGTTGCGAGAAGGAATATAGAGTATCGATATCTTTCATTTCCGATAACACTTGCTCAGCAGGCAGTGTCACCAACTGTTCCACCTCTTGCGGGCTGGCGCCGGGAAAAGGAATATAGATATCGGCGAAGGTCACCTCGATTTGTGGTTCTTCCTCTTTCGGCGTAACCAGCACCGCAGCAATACCTAACAGCAACCCCACGATAGCGAATAACGGCGTGATGGGTGAATGCAGGAACTGACGGGCAATTCGCCCGGCAAGGCCAAGATCAGGGCGCATATTGGCCTCCCTGCTGCGCGATAACGGCGTAGGCATCTTTGGCAATTACTTCACCGGCTTTCAGGCCGGCAAGGATCTCGATTTGCCCGTCATAGTGTCGACCTAATCGCACTTGGCGTAACACAAAGCCATTTTTTTCCGCCAGATACACCGCCGATAACTCGTTTTGACGCAACAGCGCATTTTCTGGGATCAACAGCTTCGGCTTGGTATTTAATGGCATGGCTAATTTCACCCAACTGCCATTTTGCCAGACAGGGGTGGTTTGTTTGGGTAAGTTTGCTCGTAAGGTAAAACTGTGGCTGGCCGGATCAGCAAACTGAAATAGCTGATGTTGTGGCAGCGTAATAGCCTGACCATCAGGAAAAGTGACCTGTAACGGCGTAGTCTCTTTCAACTGGGAGACATAACGAGCTGGCAGAGAAGCCACCACCCGCATGTTTTCGAAAGCATAACCACTGAGTAACGGCTGGCCGGGGTTGACGGTTTCCCCTAGCGAAACATGCCGGGCCGACACCACGCCCGCATATGGGGCCACAATACGAGTAAAACCGAGGTTTTCGCCGGCCTGAACTAGCTCAGCTCGTGCTTGCTTGAGCACACTGGCAGCGGCTTGCGCTTCCGTAGTAGCGCTATCGTATTCGCGGCGTGAAACCGAGCCTTTATTGACCAAATCAACCAGTCGTAACCGTTGCCTTTCGGCATCGTTATAACGAGCTTCAGCGGCTTTTACCGCCGCTTTTGCTTGATCTTGCCCGGCAGTTTGTGAGGTGTTGGTGATTTCAACTAACAGATGACCACTTGGCACCACATCATTCACATCGACGCTAATAGCACTCACCCTGCCACTGGTCTGCGCAGAAACCGTTCCTTGGTCAATCGGCTCGACTCTGGCATCCATGACAAACCATTCAGGCACTGCTGATAACGTTACCGACAAGGTGTCCGATACTGCCGTTTCAGCATGAACAATAACAGAAGCAAAAATGAGAAGGATCGAAAGACATCGCATGACTAAAACCCTTTAATTAGATATATCTAAAGTATATCCCTTTGGATATGCTATAACTAATAAAAGTCTAGTTCTATTCAATGTTTATAGTGAAAAATCATTCTTATCTATCTCTTTAATCAGGTGAAAATCGCAGATAGATCAAAATTGCAACAGCCGGATGCTACTCTGCTGAAAGCGTTTTTAGAAAAATAGGACTAAAGTGAATATAGGAAGGAATGTTTATTTTAGCTTTTTAACGTGATCACTCTGCCAGAGAATAAGGCTTGTTACAAAGCCAAATGATGTGGATCTGGCTCGGATTCAATGGATCGGAGATCTCAGATGGCAACAATAATTATAGTTGGTGCTGGCTTAGGTGGGATGTCAGCCGCTTATGAGCTTAAAGCTGAATTAGGTCAACAGCACGACGTTATCTTAATCAATAATAAACCCGATTTTGAGTTTACCCCATCCAACCCCTGGATTGCCGTCGAATGGCGACAACGCAAAGAAACATCAATTCCTATTGAGCCTTATGTCAGCAAAAAATCTATCCGGTTTATCGCTTCCGGTTTAGCAAGCCTGAATGCCGCACAACAACAGCTCGAACTGACCGATGGACAAAAACTAAATTATGACTATTTAGTCTTGTGCACCGGGCCTGAATTGGCTTTTGATGAAATAACAGGTGCAGGTCCTGATGCTGGCGGAACGAGTAGTGTTTGCACATTAACGCACGCAGAACATTGCCGGGATAACGTCAATAAGCTCATTAACGAACCAGGTCATGTGATCGTCGGGGCGATGCCAGGGGCATCCTGTTTTGGTCCTGCATATGAATACGCGTTTATTTTGGATAAACATTTAAGAGATAAAAAAGTCAGAAAATCAGTACCCATGACTTTCGTTACCAGTGAACCTTACATTGGGCACCTTGGTTTAAATGGTGTCGGCGACTCGAAAGGTATGCTGGAAAGTGAACTACGACAACGTGATATCAGCTGGATTTGCAACGCGAAAACCGTCGGTATCATTGATGGCAAAATGGAAATCGATGAGTTGGATGATGATGGTAATGTTAAGCGACACCACAGTTTGCCCTATAAACACGCCATGATGTTACCCGCGTTCCGTGGGATTGCACCCTTGCGATCTATAGAAGGATTAGTGAATCCGCGTGGATTTGTATTAGTGGATGATCATCAGCGTAACCCTAAATACCCACAAATTTATGCGGCCGGTGTTTGTATTGCGATTCCACCGCTCAGTAAAACCCCCGTCCCTACTGGCGTACCAAAAACAGGCTATATGATTGAGTCGATGGTTAGAGCCATCACGCATAATATTAAAGCAGAAATAATGGGGCAACAGCCGACATTTAAGGCGACCTGGAATGCTATCTGTTTGGCCGATATGGGTGATACGGGGGCTGCTTTCCTCGCTATGCCTCAAATTCCGCCCAGAAATGTTGCCTGGTTTAAGAAAGGTAAATGGGTTCATCTGGCTAAAATCGGATTTGAAAAATATTTCCTACATAAAATGCAAATCGGTGATACCGAACCAGTATATGAACGCTTCATGCTGAAATATCTTGGCATTGATAAGTTGGAATAATGCTCAAATTAATTGCTACATTAACTGCGACACATGTATTAACTAACCTTATCTGAGATTATTTTATGCAAAAAATATTGATTGCGGGTGCTTTATCGTTTGTTTTGTCTACGGCTTATGCTGCGGACACGTTTACCGATGCGATGCAACAGGCATATGCGCCTTATCGTATTGCATTGTTCAAAACAGGCAATGGAACACAGGAAGAAGCCTTAAATAGTGTGCAGCAAGCCCAACAGATATGGAAACAAATATCTGAACAATATGCGTCTAAAGCCCCCGTACCTTATGACCGGGATGCAGCATTTGCTAACACACTACAAACTGTGACACAGAATTATTCGGAAGCAATTTTACAGGTACAAGACAAGCAATTAACGAAAGCACATCAAACACTGGAGAAAGTGCGAGGATCGCTGGCGGAACTTCGTCATCGGAATCAGGTTATCGTTTATAGCGACCACATGAATGCTTATCACGAAGTCATGGAACAAGTTATGGAGCACAGCAAAAAAACATTAGCAGAGTCAGATGGGATACAGAAATTAACGCTTAAGGCTGGTGCATTAATTTATCTCAATGACAAACTCAGTTCAGAAGCGCCAATAGAATACCGAAATAATCCTGAATTCATCAAATTACTTGATGCACAAAATGCATCTATCGCGACACTCCAAAAGGCATTACTCAAGAAAGATGCACCTGCTATCCAGAATGCTGTCAGTAAACTGAAAATGCCCTACTCAAAATTATTTGTGAAATTTGGCTAAAATTATATAGCGAGCCCTGTCTTAAGGGCTCCTATATCAACAACTGCAATTCGATGATTCATCAAAAGCAACCGGGATAATAAGTAGACTCATTGGACAAAAAATGAATACATAAAACACTTATTAGTAAAACAGATTAACGTAACCACTTTTACTAATATTTTTAATACCTTCATTTATAAACCGCAACCTTAAGGGAAAATTAAGATTCCCTTGTTAATTTTATAGCGTTAAATCAAACGTATTACATCAAAACGTCATCAATATTATTTTGTCAAATCATAATAGATAAATTATGTAATCAGATCAGCCAAGGATCATTGGGCATATTTTATTTTGTGCGATTACAAGGAAAATTGATTATTTTCATGGAACTCAATATCTCAACTAACCATGACGTATCAAATCGTACATTTGAATCTTGGATAGATAAGGATCAACACGTTGAAATTAACATATCTTGTTCTGCTGACCACAGTACTCTGTATTAGTGTTCCGAGCTTTGCCATAACTATTTCATCGGCACAAATTCCAGCCCCGACTCCATTAGCAAAACCAGATCCCAAGCCAGATCCAAAACCTGACCCCGTTCCAACAGCAATACCCAGCCCACCACAAATTACTGCAAAAGCTTATTTACTCATGGATTACAACAGTGGTCAGTTACTGTTTAGTGAAAACCCCGATGAACGCTTACCTCCCGCCAGTTTAACCAAAATGATGACCTCATATGTGATTGGTCAAGAGCTGAAATCAGGACGAATAAAATCCACTGATATGGTAACGATCAGTAAAAATGCCTGGGCCAAAAACTATGGTGACTCTTCAAAGATGTTCATTGAAGTAGGAAAACAAGTCAGCGTAGAAAACTTGAATAAAGGTATCATCATTGATTCAGGCAACGATGCTTGTATTGCTATGGCAGAACATATCGCCGGCTCCGAAGACTCATTTGCAAGTTTGATGAACCAATGGGCTGCAAAATTAGGCATGAAAAACACTCATTTTGTGAATGCACATGGCCTGTACAATCCGGATCACTACTCTACAGCACATGATATGGCTATATTAGCCCGAGCATTGATCCATGATTTACCAAATGAATATGCAATCTACTCACAAAAAGATTTCACCTTCAATGGTATTGCTCAACATAATCGCAACCGATTGTTATGGGATAAAACACTGGCTGTTGATGGCATCAAAACCGGTCATGTTAGTCAAGCGGGCTATAATTTAGTGGCATCAGCCATTGGACCAGAAAATATGCGGCTCATTTCTGTGGTTATCGGTGCCAATAGTGAGCAACAACGGGCCGCAGAAAGTAAAAAATTACTCACATATGGCTTCCGTTTTTACCAAAATATTCAGCCATACAAACAAGGCGCAGAACTCACTAAACAACGCATCTGGATGGGAGATAAGCTGGAAATCAGCCTTGGTACGGAACGAGATATTAATCTATTAGTCCCGAGAAATACCGCAAGCAAATTAAAAGCTGACTTCCAACTCAATAAAGAACTACATGCCCCAATTAAACAAGGCGAAACTGTTGGCACCATATTTTTACGCATTGATGGTAAAGATATTGCGCAACAACCTCTTGTCGCACTCAATACTGTAAATGAAGGTGGAATTTTCAGCCGTTTATGGGATTATCTGACATTATTAATACAACGAATCTTTAATTGATTTATATTTAAATCATATCGCTGAATCACCCTTCTCCAAAAATTACCCATGGTGATTCAGCGATATATTATCGTAACTAGAAACCCATTAAAGGTGGTTTGTATGATGTTGATTGGTTTAATCATGATAGGTCTTTCCGCTGGTTTACTCTCCGGTATTTTTGGAATTGGCGGAGGAATATTGATTGTGCCAGCACTCATGTATTTACTGGGTTTCTCTCAAAAGCTCGCGACTGGAACTAGTCTTGCTATCCTTCTCCCCCCAGTAGGAATTGCTGCGGTGTGGGAATATTACAAACATGGAAATGTTGATTTGCGGGCTGCACTTATCATTGCATTGATGGTGTTGCTTGGTAGCTGGCTTGGTGCCCGTGTAGCTACGCAACTCGACGCAAAAATATTAAAAACTCTATTTGGTGTCTTTTTAGTGATCTTAGGTGGCTATGTAATTTTTGATGCCTTTAAACATTAGTTTAAATATTCTTCGGCGCAAAAGACTCAAAAAAAACCACCACCCTGCGGTAAATTAATCTGAATGGTTCAAGTGACAAAGAGCCATCCAGATTAAATAGAATTATCCAAATCGACCAGTTATGTAATCTTCTGTTTCTTTCCTGCTCGGCTTCAAGAAGATTTGGTCTGTATTATCAAATTCCATTAATTCGCCAAGATACATAAATGCAGTGAAATCAGAGACTCGGGCTGCTTGTTGCATATTATGTGTGACGATAACAACTGTATAATCCTGTTTTAGTTCGATCACTAATTCTTCAATTTTAGCTGTCGAAATCGGATCTAATGCAGAAGTAGGTTCATCCAGTAACAGTACCTCAGGCTTGATTGCAATCGCTCTGGCAATACATAAACGTTGTTGCTGACCACCAGATAAACTCATTCCACTTTGATGCAATTTGTCTTTTACTTCATCCCACAATGCGGTTTTTTTCAAAGCCCACTCAACACGATCATCCATCTGATAACGAGGAAGCTTTTCATACAAACGAATACCGAATGCGATATTTTCATAGATTGACATCGGGAAAGGTGTGGGTTTTTGAAACACCATGCCAATTCTGGCTCGGATCAGTGATACATCTTCTTTTGCATGAAGAATATTTTGCCCATTGATTTGGATTTCTCCATCTGCACGTTGTTCGGGATAAAGCTCATACATACGATTAAAAATACGCAGTAAAGTCGATTTCCCACAACCAGATGGCCCAATAAACGCTGTGACGCGTTGTTGCGGGATATCCATATTGACATCTTTAAGCGCCCTAAAATTACCATAATAGAAATTCAAGTTTCTTACGGAAAAACACGGGTCAAGTTGACTGACATCCGCTTTGGGCTCCAGATTGAGTAAATTGTTCTGATATATCATTATTTTTTCAATCCTTTTTACCAAATAACATTCGGGCAGTAAGGTTGATAACCAAAACACCGAAAGTAATAATCAATACACCAGCCCAAGCCAATTGCTGCCAATTGCTGTAGGGGCTCATAGCGAATTTATAAATTGTAACGGGCAAGCTCGCGGTGGGTTGTGATAATCCAGTGACCCAAAATTGGTTGTTTAATGCGGTGAATAACAACGGCGCCGTCTCACCAGTAATTCGGGCAACAGCCAGCATGATCCCAGTTAGAACACCTGATCTTGCCGATTTCAATACGACATGTGAGATGACTTTCCATTTGGGCGTACCTAATGCATACGCTGCTTCACGTAGCGTATTTGGAACCAAACGCAACATATCTTCTGTGGTTCTTACAACGACAGGCACCACCATTAAAGCAAGTGCTATCGCACCGGCCCAACCGGAAAATGTCTTTGTTTGGGCAACTATTAGTGCATAAACAAATAATCCGATCACAATAGATGGTGCGGATAAAAGAATGTCATTGATGAACCGAGTCGTTTTTGAAAACAATGAACGACCACCATATTCAGAGAGATAGACACCTGTCATCAACCCAATGGGTGTTCCAATTGCTGTTCCCACAACCGTCATTAACACTGAGCCATAAATTGCATTCAGTAACCCGCCATCAGAATCTGGTGATGGCGTCATTTGAGTTAACGTCGTTAATGTCAGGCCTTTGAATCCCATTTGCACAACTGAAACCAAGATCCAAACAAGCCAAACCATACCAAATGTCATGGCCATCATCGAACAGGTCAAGGCGATAAGATTGGTCAGTTTACGACGCTGAAAACGTAGATTTTTAGCCGCAGGAATCGATGAAGAACGAAGAATCATTATGTCCGTCCCCCTTCGCGTTTGGTCAATTTAAAGATCAGCGCTTTTGACAACGCAAGCACAACAAACGTAATAAAAAACAGCACTAAACCTAAATAGAATAATGCTGATTGGTGTACCGTTGACGCTTCAGCAAATTCATTGGCTAATACCGATGTGATGGTGTTGCCTGGTTCAAATAACGATGCACCAGTAAATGAACTGGTGTTACCTATAATAAAAGTAACCGCCATCGTCTCCCCCATTGCTCGCCCCAAACCAAGCATGATGCCGCCAATAGCGCCCACTTTGGTATAAGGTAATACAACGTGCCACATAACCTCCCATGTGGTGCAGCCAATGCCGTATGCCGACTCTTTCAGCATGGGTGGTGTGACTTCAAAAACATCTCGCATCACTGATGCGATAAAAGGAATAATCATTATTGCCAAAATAATACCGGCAGCAAAAATACCGATACCAACTGGTGGTCCTTGAAATAATGCGCCGATGCCAGGAATATTTCCGAGCCAGAGTTGTAATGGTTGCTGCACATATGTAGACAACAAAGGCGAAAAAACAAGTAATCCCCACATGCCATAAACGATAGAAGGAATAGCAGCGAGTAATTCAATTGCGGTTGTCAGAGGACGCCGTAACCAGCGGGGAGATAATTCTGTTAAAAACACAGCAATACCAAAACTGACCGGTACTGCAATCAATAGTGCGATCGCGGACGTTAATAACGTCCCATAGATCATGGTAAATCCACCAAATTGCTCATTAACCGGATCCCAGTTGGTATCCAGAAAAAATTTCAATCCGAACTGATGAATTGCAGGCCAGGCGCCAATAAAAAGAGAAAAGATGATCCCTGCCAAGGCTGCCAGAGTGATACAAGCCGCACTTAACGCGAATGCACCGAAGATAAAATCCCCGATATTATTTATCTTATAACGACGAAAAACAGATTTGCTGTTCAGTATTTGCTTTTCAACGTCATTCGTAGAGGTATAGCTAAAATCCATTGTGAAATCTCTTAAAAAAGAAAAACTGCCAGCATGACGCTGGCAGTATGTATCTTATTTTTTCCAGAGAGCCTGACCACCAGGCGCTTCGATGGTCAACCATTCTTTACGGATTTGCTCTTTTACTGAAACAGGCATAGGAACATATTGAAGTTGTTCTGCAATTTGATCCCCGGTACTGAAACCAAAATCGAAGAACTTCAATACCTCTTGAGTCTGTTCTGATTTATCAGCAACGCGATGTACCAATACAAAAGTACCACTGGTAATTGGCCATGATTCCTTACCCGGTTGGTTGGTCAGAATTTGGTAAAATGATTTAGACCAATCAGCGCCAGCGGCAGCCGCTTTAACGCTTTGTTCAGTTGCTGCCACAAAATTACCGTCCGCATTTTGTAATTCTACGGTGGTCATGTGGTTAGATTTTGCATAAGCAGTTTCAACATAGCCGATTGAACCAGACAAACGTTGAACAAACGCAGAGACACCTTCATTGCCTTTACCACCGACACCAACAGGCCAGTTCACAGTGGTACCGAATTTATATTTTTGAGCCCATTCAGGATTAACTTTGCTCAAATAATTAGAAAAACCAAAGGTAGTGCCTGAAGCATCAGCACGATGAACAACGGAGATTTGTGTATCTGGCAGTTTGAGATCGCCATTTAGTTTAACGATGGCCGGATCGTTCCATTTTGTGATTTTACCGATAAAGATATCGGCCAGAATGGAGCCCGTTAATTTCAATTGATTGGCATTAATACCATCAATTTTGACTACTGGCACGATGCCACCAACAGCTGTTGGCCATTGAACCAAACCATTTTTAGCCAATTCTTCATCGGTTAACGGCATATCAGAAGCGCCGAAATCAACTGTTTTAGCAGTGATTTGTTTAATACCGGCACCAGAACCAATGGACTGATAGTTCATACGAGTGCCGCTTACTTTGTTGTAAGAATCAGCCCACTTTGAATACAAAGGTGCAGCAAAAGAAGAACCCGCGCCTGTCACATCAGAGGCATAAGAAATTGTCGCAGATGAAGCCATAGCTACGCCAAGAGCAAGCATTTTTAACGTCATTTTCATTTTTCCTACATTCTTAATTAATCGAATTAGTGATGTTTCATGACCAGTCGAGGTGACTGTAAGGATGGGAAATGACATTTAAATGACAATAATGTGACATTAACGCAGACAATAATTTTATAAATTATTGATTAGGCAGAATAAGGCTTCAATTGAAGGTCTTTAAAACCCATTCTTCGAGATGTTTTAAGATCCAGAATCATTTCAAGATTAGTGCGTTTATCTAGATTTGCACCACAACACAACCGTGTCATTGATTATGAGTCGGATGGCATTAACAGCAGTCAGACCAACTTTCGTTAGAAATGCTCTCAATGCCATTTAGCCATCCTGACCATTCATACTTGATTCCTGAATGAATCCTCATGACTGTATAAACCATTGTTTGATTTTATCTTTGCCAGGGATACCGCCTGAATGAACCACCTGTCCATCAATGACAACACCAGGTGTTGATAAAACACCATAGCTAACGATATCCTGCATCGCTTCAACTTTTTCTAATTGGATTTCTACTCCGCATTCTTTAGCGACCTCATCAATCAAACGCACAGTCGTTTTACAATTCGAACAGCCGGAACCAAGCACTTTGATATTTTTCATATGAACTCCTTTTTATGTAAATTCAGCTCAGAGAAATGCGTTAAAAACATAACCTACCAACAGGATCCCACAGGCAACTACGCTAACGAATACGGCGATCAAACGTAGCTTGAGAACCTTGCGCAAAATAATTGTTTCGGGAAGTGAGAGACCAATAACGCTCATCATAAAGGCCAGCACAGTGCCTAAAGCCGCACCTTTCGCCAGTAAAGCTTGTACGATGGGAATAACACCCGCCGCATTGGTATACATCGGAACACCAATCACCACAGCCAATGGCACAGACCACCAGGCATCTTTGCCCATGAATGACGCCATGAAATCCTCAGGTACATAACCATGAATACCGGCACCAATCGCAATTCCCGCTAAAATATAAGGCCAAACTTTGCCAACAATGTCTCGAACCGCACTGAAGCCACTTAAAATACGATCGGCCAGCGTTAATGCATCATCACCGACATGGGCAGTCGTTCGTGGCATGTCGCGAACCCAATCTTCCAGATGATTTTCCATTTTAAGACGACCAATAATCCAGCCAGATACAATCGCCACAGCCAATCCTAAACTCATGTAAAGCAAAGCTGTTTTCCAGCCAAACAAACCAAATAGCAAAGTTAGTGCAACTTCATTGACCATCGGGGCTGAAATCAAAAATGAGAATGTAACACCTAAAGGCACACCGGCCTGAACAAAGCCGATAAAGAGCGGGATCGCAGAACATGAACAAAATGGCGTCACGATACCCAAACAGGCTGCCATCACATTAGCAACGCCTTCCCCTCGTTTAGCCAATAAGGCGCGGGTTCGTTCAGGGGTGAAATAGGAGTTGATCATCCCCATGACAAATACGATGCCGGTTAACAGCATTAATACTTTGGGTGTGTCGTAAAAGAAGAATTGAAGTGCCCCCCCCAAATGACTGTTTCTATCAACGGGTAACGCAGCAACCAAAGACTCAGATAGGGGGATCAACAGCAGATACAAACCAAACCAGATCGCACCAGCGATCAACAAAAAAGGCAGCGGTTGTTTTTGTGAAAATGTTCTTACGTATATAACGGCACTCATCTTTTTCTCGTACGCACATAATTCTATTGCTCTTAACAAGAAGACGATGACGATCTAAAAAAGATGCAGGTACATTGGCAAAAAATATTCTTTTATTAAATGGAATCATTACTCTCGCGAGGTAAAACAGCAGACTGAACCATCATCATCAAGCACAACCTGACATTTTTGGATCATGTTTTCCCGTAACCGTTTTCTGGCTCGTTGAATTCGTGATTTCGTGGCCGCTAAGGTGAGATGATTAGAGTCGGCATAATGTTGTAAGGTCATATTTTCAATATCACATTGCCGCAGAATATCACGGTCATCAGGCGTGAGTTCACTGAGTACTCGAGGTAAACATTGCGTTAATTTATCAATTGTCGCCATAACATCCGTATCATTTTCGACATCAAGATCATCCGGCAACGGAAGTAACTTTTTATCTTTTCGGTATGCATCGATCAGGTAATTGCGCGCAACCTGAAACAGCCAGGCCCGAGGGTTGCGAATATTACAGAATGCATTTCCCTGCGAAATCGCTTTAATGAAAATATCATGTAACGGATCGGCTGCTCGCTCTCTATCAGACACGTTACTTATCAACCAATTCTTCAGTTCATCTTCATTTTCACGCCACGCAGTTAATATGCAAGGAGGGATTTTGGTGTTGTTTGACATAGTGATAACGCCCTGGTTTTCAATCAACCGTTACAGCCTAGGCTTTAAGGATAAAGGTTTAATGATGTTTCATCATATCGTGTTGCATTGAGCCCTCTTTGGCGTCTGCGCCATGATCTGACATTTGAGCATCAAACCACCGGTGTAGCGCTTTTATCAATTTTTTATTTTCCGTTGAATATCGAATTTGCTCCCCATTAGGCAGGTCTTGATAAGTGATATTAATTTCACCCGATTTGGCTTTCTGCAGCTCTCTGAGTCCGGGCATCGATGCCCCATGGATCGTCGCTGGATCGGAAAAATCCTGATGCCTGAATTGCTGAGTAATTTTTTGTAAGTGCTCACGAATCAAACGGATCTGAGTGTTGTCGTGGGGATCTTTAGCTACAACCTGCTGTATTCCTCCATCCTGTTTTTTGGCGAAAAAGTGCGTAGTCGCTTTTAACTGGAACGGCATGATCACCGCTCCCTTGTCCCTCACTTCAGCCTGTCGGCTAGTCTCGGTCGCAAAAGCAATGGGCAAACCAGCAAACATGATCAATCCGCAGAATAGGGTTGTTGAAAATACGGTATTAAATTTCATAAATAACCTTATTATGCAGTTATTTTTACCCAAGCATAAACATAGGTAGCAACCCGCAAACAGCCAAACACACCAGAAAGATTAGGCTTTGTATGCCAGCGCGCCGAGACGATAAAGTGTATGCGTAAATACCCTTAGCCACATTATTGCTTGATGCTGCGACTAAAATCCCGGACGCGGCCACATGTAAAGGTGTTAACGCCGTGTCGGCTTGCGCCATTCCCATGATAAAGGGATCGACGTCGGTCACCCCCATTACGGAAGCAAGCGTATAGACACCATACTGGCCTAAATACTTGATTGCCAGATGTGTGGCTACCAGCATAGCGACGAATAATACGGCGAATAGCAATGCAGCACTGATTTCCAGCGGATTCTTCGTCTCGAACATATCGCTGGTTTTCAAAACGATGACATCACCTTGCCGCGACCACAACCAACCGATAGTTATCGCCACCATCGCCAAAATCAGAAATGCCGGTGCTAACTGCTTCATCAATTCTTGATTGAACAAGGCCAGTAAAATGATAAGACGTAAATACATCACGCCTGACGCGAGTAAAATACCACCCGAAAAGAGGTGATCCTGCCCTTCCTTTTTGGAACGACGGGCCAATACCACTGTGGTTACTGTCGATGAATAAGCGCCACCTAATATCGCAGCAAGAATAACGCCACCCTGACCTTTGGTGAGTCGTTGCAACACATAACTACCATACGATACAGCGCTGACCGCGACTACAACCAACCAGATTTTAAATGGATTAATTTGGTATTCGCTGAATGGGGTATCAGGCAATAACGGTAAAATGACTCCTGACAATAGCAAAAACTTGGCAAAATTAAGGATGTCGGTTGTTTCAATTCGCCGAGCTAATGCTTCCAGATGCGTTTTGAGTTCAAGTAATAAAACGCTGGCTACTGTTAATGTTGTCGCAACCCATAACATCTCATGATAGATAAGCACCCCGACCAAATAGGTCACCAAGCCAGACATCTCAGAGGCAAGCCCTGACCCTCCAGTGCCCGAGAGTTTGTGCCAATAAGATATCCAAAGAAATCCAGAGATGACGGCAAACCCCAATACTTGCGGCAACAACTCACCACCAGAAAGAACTGCCAGCGTATAACCGATCAGTCCGATTAGTGGAAATACACGAACGCCACCGAATACATAACTTCCATCAGATTTACGTTCTTCTCGCTCCAGACCAATGAGAAAGGAAAGGAACAAGACAAACACCATATGTTCCCCTTCGGATGGTAACCAGCTGAAATATTGCATTAATACCTCCAGCCAATAGAGAATCAAAGCGAGTGATTTATCCGTTTGTCATCGGCTTATGCTCAATTTCAGTTTAGTTCGCATTGTGGTATTCCGCCGCCAAAATAAATCTTTTACTTTTATTGATACTTTGCTGATCCACAAGTAACGATTTAGTTCATATTCGCTGGCGGATGTGATTGCTAACGTCTGCATCAAAGCAAAAAATAAAGGAGTATTCCTATTGAAAACAGGAATACTCCAAATGAAAAAACCAAGAAGCATCAATGCGAACTATAATTATCTCAGCCTATTTAACATGCCTCTTTAACACAAACCTGAACAACAGATAGAATAATTAATTGGTAATGAATTACCAAAATTTCCACCATGGTTTTGTGTTGTTCTCAATGTATTCTTGCTCCGGAGAATTTAGGTGAAAAAATGGCAACAGCAAGTCTTCCATTGTGTAAAGTCCGCTATTTTTTCCAACTAAATTTTCTAGCGCAAATATAATCCCATTACCAAAAGCTTCACGCGATATCGATTCATGTCGAAGCCTAACAACCTGATATGGGAAACCAAAAATGATTTCATGAACGCCAATAATACCGCCAGCTCTGATGGTTTTTATTGAATCATCTGGCAAATCTAATGTTTGTGCTATTTTTTTTGCTGTGCCGGAAATTTCTGGTTTATTTTTGAAATGCTCTTCAATGATTTCGATATCTGTATAAGGCGCTATATTTTTGAGTATTTTAGCCGCAATCATTAAGAAATTAATACCTAATGTAATATTAGGCGAATGAAGCACAGGCACCTTGTCGGAAATATCTGAAAGAACTTTTAGTTTGTCGCTTGGATAAGCAGAAATAGCGCTAATAATTGTAACACCTCGCTTAGCTGCTGCTTCCGCATAATAATCCACACCATCTGCTGAGGAAAAATCGACAATAACGTCGACAGGATGCCTTTCCAATAACTCATCAGCGCTAAATTCACTCACAGAGTAAATCAATCCTGGTTCATCGGAGTGTACGCCCAAAAATTCAGGTACAGAGCGGTGTTCAAGTATTGTTGATTTACGGAGCACCCACTGAAGGTTTACCTCTTTTGACTCTAATAAAACAGATGCGACAGCTCTGCCTGTTTTACCAAAACCAATCAATCCAACTTTCATATAAGTTTCCTTTTCTTGTGTGAGCTTAGTTAAAACGTCTATTAAATCCTGGCAACGCATGTGAAATTAACAGAAGCTTAACACAATGTGGGGTAAATGTCTCCCTGTTGGGTTTATGGTAATATTTTCAAAGTATTGCGTTGTTATTAATCCTGGCAATTGCAAATAATAATCCGTAAAAATAAAATAATTTTCCGTGCCATATAAAGATATAAATAACTTCGCATTTTCTATTGGTTATTTTTCAGTTTTATTACAAAATAACGACAATATAAACAGATGCCAATCAATTTGATGAGTGAACAACAGTTACCACCCAAACGCAGTCGACATGTCCGACGTCTAATTCGCCGCTTCATCCGTCATGACACTACCGCACCTAAAGTGCTGGCGCTTGCTTCATTAGCTGGCAGCCTTACAGCTGCGGTATGCGTTCTTTTTGAATTTGCCGTTGATGAATTATCTGAAACCAGAATTATTTTTTTACAGCACATCGATGCATCTTTGCGCTTGATAGCGGCATTCCTATGCAGCGCAGTACTGGGAGGGATCGCCTTTTATCTCATGCATCGCTTCGCACCCGAGGCTGGTGGCTCTGGGATACCTGAAATTGAAGGTGCTCTCGACGATGTTCGTCCGGTTCGATGGAAGCGCGTTCTTCCGGTCAAATTCTTCGGCGGAACTTGTGCGTTAAGCTCAGAAATGATTTTAGGCAGAGAAGGTCCTTCCGTTCAAATTGGCGGGAATATTGGCAAAATGGTCGCGGACTTATTTAAACTGCCGAAAGATGCCTCCCATGCACTACTTGCAGCGGGGGCAGCGACGGGGCTAGCTTCTGCGTTTAATGCTCCGCTTGCCGGCATCTTGTTTGTTTTGGAAGAAATGCGGCCTCAATTTCGTTATTCATTCTTATCCATCAAAGTAGTCTCAATCGCAGTGATCAGTGGCACGATTATTCGTCAGCTCGCTTTCGGGTCCAGCCCGGTATTTGACTTACCCACGTTTCCAACGCCCGCTATTCCTTCATTAATTTTGTTTTTCGCCTTTGGTTGTGCAATGGGGGGCATAGGATATGTCTTTAATCGGTGTGTGAATGCATTCCAGAATGGTTACTTATCCCTTCATAAGAACCGGCGCATTGTATTTGTTATAACCGGCAGCATTGTTGCAGGCATGTTTGGTGTTATCTCGCTTTATGGCAACAACCTGACATCTGGCGGGATGCATCTTATTCCTGCGTGGGTAACACACCCTGCATCATTTACATGGCTTTTCTGGCTTTTGGCATGGCGTTTTTTAGGGACGCTACTTTGTTTTTGTTCCGGTATTCCAGGCGGTGTTTTTGCCCCCTCTTTGGCTTTAGGAACCTTGTGTGGTGCACTAGCCGGTAATATGTCTCATCTGCTGTTCCCCGAAATTAGTATTGCATACGGCGTTTTCCCAATTGTCGGAATGGGTGCGCTATTTGCGGCTTCGGTCAGAGCACCTGTAACAGGAATTATTTTGGTAACTGAGATGACAAATAATTACGGCCTTATTCTTCCTATGATGGTTACAACACTGAGTGCGACACTCGTTGCACAAATGCTCGGTGGTAAACCTATCTACAGTCAGATATTAGAAAGAACATTACGTCTGGCAAATAAAGTAGCTAAAACCCCCAATCTTGCATGATATAAAAAAGAAGGCAGCTATCAAGCTGCCTTCTTTTTCAATTTTCCATAGTAGCCGCAACGGAAATCTGTGGCTCTTTTACAGAATTTACCTCTGTTTTATAAGATTCCTGCGGTGACCAGCCCGCCGCCGCCAACATCACAAAAAAACCAACTACATACGCTACAGGAACATGCCATCCCTGACGGACCCAGTTTACCGCTGAGCGCGCTTGTGGGTACATACTGGATAATGCGACACCAGCGGATGAACCAAACCACAGCATAGAGCCACCAAACCCCACTGCATAGGCCAGAATACCCCAGTCATAACCCCCTTGTTCAAGGCACAACTTAGTCAACGGTATGTTATCAAACACAGCTGAAATGAACCCCAACCAGAATGTGGTTACCCAAGAGGCCGGAGGTAATTCATCGACCGGCATTAATGATGCACAACTCACCAGCCCCAACAAAAAAACAGTGCCGGGTAAGGCGTGATTAATTTCGCGCCACGGCGTTTTCACGACCAGTGCACCAAGCAAAATCGCGACCCAAACACCCAATGCCGGAAAATCAAGCAAGTAATTGGTCGCTACTGCCAGTAACAGTATCAGCCCCACCACATAGATTTTTTTCCACTCAACCTGAACTGATTTCGGCCCATCTTTTACAATACGCTGATACTTATCTTGTTGTTTCGAGGCAATTACGCCAAAAATCACCAGTGAAACCGCCGCAGCGATGTAAGCATGTAAAACATTAAGCTGACTGACACCATCAATCCACATCAGAGTGGTCGTCGTGTCACCCACCACCGAGCCAGAACCGCCGGCATTACTCGCTGCCACAATCGCAGCCAGATAACCAATATGCACTCGCTGTTTGAACACGACAAACGCGATCGCCCCGCCAATCATCGCTGCCGCAATATTATCGAGAAAACCACTGGTGACAAAAATCATCACTAATAAAACAAAACCGCCTTTCCAATCATCTGGCAGGTATTTTGGTAAAACCTTTGGCAGATGAGATTCATCAAAGTGTTTTGCCAAAATCGCAAAGCCAGAAAGCAGACCAAACAGGTTGAGCATGATCCGCCATTCGCCTTCATGCCCGTCACCACCCATGATGTGATGTACAAATGAAAAGTCATCCAGAAAAACATATTTGCTGGCAACAACGGCGGCAAGACCCGCAAGGGAAACAAACATGGTGTAATGATGAAACAATGCGACCCCCAACAAGGTGAAGGCGAAAAGAATAAATTCCAGCCTTATTCCACCGAGTGTCAGCATTTGTCCTGACTGAGCCGCAAAGCTGATCGTAGGCATAGTGAGACAGAGTAATGGCAACAACCAGAAGCCAATTTGCCTACGGATGGAATTTGTATTCATGAGTACCTCAACACATTTAAGTTAATTTTTTTATCATTAAGATTTCAGTTTGATTACCTGCATCTGCAAGGTGATTTTGTCCTTAATACGCAAATTTTGTTAATAACTTCCCTTTTTCCACATGAATGAAGGCTTTTTAGCCGTTATAGTCACGTTTTCAGCAAATTCTATACCGTATTCACTTTACGACTGTTGATGTGTAATAACTCTTTTGGGGATCGGCAACTACAATGAAATAAGAGGACAAACTAACGTGGAGGTTTTATGAATAATACCACCGTTATGAAAAATCCCGTCCTTTTCCACCCAGTGATCCTTCTATTGGATCTAAGCCTGTTGCTCTTGTTATTGCATTTCTTACCCTATCCAGCCCCCATCACCAAAGCGCTTTCATTGCTTATTTTTATTGCTGTTTTATGGTTAACAGAAGCAACTCATGTCACCGTCACCGCATTATTGGTGCCCATTTTGGCGGTGTTACTGGGTATTTTTGAGTTACAACCGGCTTTAAGCCACTTTTCTAATGCGACTATATTTCTTTTTTTTGGTGGGTTTGCCTTAGCTGCAGCCTTGCATAAACAAAATCTCGACCACTTGCTGGCATCCAAAATTTTATCGCTGGCAAACGGAAAACTGTTTATCGCCGTATTAATGCTGTTTGCTATCAGTGCTTTTCTTTCGATGTGGATCAGTAATACCGCCACAGTTGCAATGATGTTGCCACTCGCCATTGGTATGGCCGGTCATTTGGATCAAGAACAAGATCGCAACAGCATTACTTTCATTTTGCTGGGTGTTGCTTACAGCGCCAGTATCGGTGGAATTGGTACATTGGTTGGTAGCCCTCCCAATGTTATTGCTGCAGCCCAAATGGGACTTTCTTTTATTCAATGGATGCGTATCGGTATCCCCATTGTGTTAATTTTATTACCTATTGCAATCGTTATTCTGTTCTTCTTTTTTAAACCTAAGCTTGATCGCCGCTACACACCAGAAAACATCACGTTTACCTGGACGATAAAGAGCCAAATGACGTTAGCCATTTTTGTTTGTACCGTTATTGCCTGGATTTGTTCTCTACCGTTATCGAACCTATTAGGTGGTATTGCGCAATTTGATACCTTGATCGCGCTGATAGCCGCGGTGTTGATCTGCTTAACGGGAGTCGCCAGCTGGCGGGATATAGAACGACAAACAGAATGGGGTGTCTTAGTGCTATTCGGCGGCGGGATCACGCTTTCTGCAGTGCTGAAAGATACTGGAGCCAGTTTATTTCTGGCACAACATATTACCGCTGCTTTTGCTGCAACATCTCCCCTATTCTTGTTTTGTATTATTGCCAGTTTTGTCGTTTTTTTAACCGAATTCACCGCGAATACTGCTACCGCCGCACTGCTCGTTCCCTTATTTGCCGGCGTTGCTGAAAGCTTAGGCATATCAGCCATTATTACCTCAGTGATGGTCTCGGTCGCCTGTTCTTGCGCCTTTATGCTACCCGTTGCGACACCACCCAATGCAATTGTATTTTCCAGCGGCTTGATCCGCCAAAAGGACATGATCCGTGTCGGTTTGTTGCTCAATATTGCTTGTATAATACTGCTGACAGGTTTGTATTATGTCGATATCTGAATCAAGTGCCGACCTTCAACCATGGGTGTTTTGGGTATCGTTGTTTATTGTGTTTGGTTGCCGATGAGCTGATAGTGTGAACTAACCCGCTAAACGATCGACCCGTTTTATTGCATTACAAACCATATCTGCAGTGACCATAAATGGCATATTTGCCATATCGGGAGTCTTAATCGCTGCATCAACAATTTGATTTACTTCCACTTCATTGAGTTGTGCTATCTCACGCAACGAAATCGGTACACCGCATTGCTTGGCCAATTGAATCGCTGCCAAAATTTCTGCATCGGAGCGGTTTTCCAATGCCAATAGACAGAGGTTGCCATAACCCACCAACAAACCGTGGCCGAATTCGCGGGTTTTCTCTAATACAGTAAACCCATCAAACAAGGCATGTGCGGCAGCGACGTGATCACCAACACCCATGATCGAAGTGAAACCGGCGTAGATAAAAATGGCATCCATCACCTGCTCTAACGCCGAACCCGCTTCGCGGCGCATCACTTCACCACAAGCGGCGCCACCAAAACGCTCGATCAGTTGATAACACAATTTTCCCTGAGCAAATGCTGCCATATTCAGACTGTAATCGGGTTCGCCACCAGAAATCACACGATATTCATACAGTTTCGCCAACGTGTCACCCAAACCGGCCGATAACCAACGAACGGGGGCTGTAGCGATTAATACCGGGTCTAACACTACAATGTCGGGCGCTTTATCCAGTTGGAATAAACCAATGTAATGACCAGATTCATTGTATAACACCGACACCGTAGACACCGCTGCACAAGTAGCGGCAATGGTTGGGATCATCACTATGGGTAACTGACAGACCTGTGCCACGGCTTTGCCAATATCAAGCGCTTTACCGCCGCCAACCGCAACCACCACGTTGGCGTGGCTTGCTGTAACTTGCGCCACCAGTGCATCGATATTTTGCTGACTCACCTCACCGCCATACCAAGCCTCTTGCACTACCTGTCTGTTTTGCCACTCATCTTGCGTTTGCATCAGTTGCTGTAAACGCGGCATCGTCACTGCAAGCGCTGTTTTCCCACCGAGCACAAAGAGCTGATCCATCGATGCATCCAGCGTATGGCCCAGCCGACTGAGTGCATCAACACCACGTAAAACATGGGCAGGAAAAGAGAGATGGGTTCCGGGCAAAAACATGACAACTCCAGCAGGAAGGTTAAAGCGAACTGCTCTGGTGCCAGAACAGCACCAGAGCATGATGAACAAATTTATTTCACAGACACATCGAAGCCTTTGAAATATTTCTTGGCTAACGTGGTCACGGTGCCATCGGCTTGCACTTTGGCAATCGCAGCATTGAGTTTGCTCTTCAACGCATCATCACCTTTGCGTAAACCAAAGCCGATGCCGCTGCCCAGAATCTTGGTATCTTCGACCGGTTTACCAACAAAGGCGTAGCCCTTACCTTCGGGTTTGTCTAAGAAACCCGCCTGACCTGCCGCCGCCATCACTAAGGTGCCATCAAGACGGCCATTCACCATGTCGTTGTAAACCATGTTCTGATCTTTATACGAAGTAATGGTGACGCCTTTTGGTTCCCAATGTTCTTTTGCATACACTTCCTGAATTGATGCTTGCAGTACGCCGATATTTTTCCCTTTCAGACCTTCAACGGTTGAAGTTAAACCAGAGTCAGCTTTTGCAACCAACTGTGAAGGAATACGGTAGATCGGATTAGTAAAATCGATGGTTTCTTTACGTTTCTCTGTGATGTTCATGGCCGAGTTGATCACATCAAATTTTTTCGCGGCTAACCCCGGAATTAAGGTATCAAAGCTGCTCTCGACCCATGAACACTGCAACTGCGCCACTTTACAGATGGTGTTGCCCAGCTCGATGTCGAAGCCTTCCAACTCACCTTTCGCGTTTTTGCTTTCAAACGGTGGATACTCCGCTTCCAACCCAAAACGCATCTGTTCTGCAATGGCGGAAGCCGATGATAAAACACCCAGTGCGAGCATGAGCATGCTGATTTTTTTCATGTTGAGTCCCTTCTACTTTTATCGAGATGAATTAAAAGAAAACACGGTTTTTGAGTGCAGGAAGATCACTCCGAACAGTTGTTAAATAATCAAAATCCAGCTCCGCAAGCGCAAAGCCATTACCTGATTCTTGTTGCACTAACACCTTGCCCCACGGGTCAATAATCATGCTATGCCCAAAAGTTCGTTTGCCATTGGGGTGCACACCAGTTTGCGCGGCGGCAATCACATAGCTTTGATTTTCAATTGCTCGCGCTTTGAGCAGCGTTTCCCAGTGGCATTCGCCCGTCGTATAAGTAAACGCCGCTGGCATAGTGATCACATCGAAGATCGGCTCTTTGCGATACATTTCCGGAAAACGCAGGTCGTAACAGACTGATGCGCGTACATTGCCAATCAAGGTGACAAAGGTTTGTAACGCAGAGCCGGCGGCTAATGTGTCAGCTTCAGCATACGATTCAATGCCATTATCGAATCCAAACAGGTGAATTTTGTCATAGCGCCCAACACACTCACCAAGCTCATTAAACAGCAGATTACTGTTATAGACCTTATTTGGTTCTAGGCTTTTTAGCGGAATGGTGCCGGCCGAGATCCAGACTTCGTGTTGTTTCGCCAGTGCGGCAATAAACGTTTGGATCGGGCCATCGCCGAATGTTTCCCCTAGTGCAACACGCTCAGCATCATTTTTACCCATAAAGCAGAAATATTCTGGCAGCAGAATAAATTTGGCCCCTGCATAAACGGCAGCCTGAATAAGTTGTGCCGCCAGCCCCAGATTGTCAGTCACGTTGTCTTGGCTGTTCATCTGAATAGCGGCTACTAAATGACGATTGCTCATGGCTTACCCCTTTACCTGACAGAGCGCTTTTGCACCAGCGATAATCGTTGCATCGTCTTTAGCAAACGAGAGGCGTATGAGCTTGTTATCGGTGCCATCGGTATAAAAAGCTGACAGTGGAATGGTGGCAACACCAAAATCGGTGATCAGTCGTTTCACCATGTCGCTGTCAGACTCTTGGCTGAAATGGGCGTAACTGGCCAGCATAAAAAACGATCCCGATGACGGTAACAGCTGGAATGGGCTGTTCTGGAGTTCTGCGATCATCAAGTCACGTTTTTGCTGATAAAACGCCGAGAGATGCAGATAAGTCTGCGGATCTTTCATGTATTCCGCAAAAGCATATTGCATCGGCGTATCTGCGGAAAACATCATAAATTGGTGCACTTTCAGAATTTCGCTCATCAGTGCCTGCGGCGCAAGGCAATAGCCCACTCGCCAACCGGTGACGTGGAAAGTTTTGCCGAACGAAGAGACAATCACACTGCGAGAAGCCAGCTCAGAATGCGTTGCCATACCGTGATGACGATGCCCATCAAACACGATGTGTTCATACACTTCATCAGACAAAATCACGATATCGGTGTTACGAGTCACTCGGGCTAATTGGGCTAAATCGTCAGCACTTAACACCTGTGCACTCGGGTTGTGCGGTGTATTGATGATGATCATGCGGGTTTTTGGCGAAATCGCCGCCTGCACTTCATCCCAATTAATGGCGAATTCTGGCACTGACAGTTTCAGTGCAATAGGCGTTGCTCCTTGCAGCCGCACAATCGGCGCATAGCTATCAAACGACGGCTCGAAATAGATGACTTCATCACCGGGATGCACCAAGGCTGAAATAGCCGAATAAAGCGCCTCACTGGCACTTGCCGTCACCGTGATCTCTTGATTGACGTCGTACGACTGCCCATAAAGGGTAAAAACTTTTGCCTGAATCAGCTCTTTCAGCGCCACAACCCCCGTCAACGGCGCATATTGATTAAAACCTTGTTGCATCGCCTGCGTGACATGGTTAACCAGCTTGGCATCACAAGGGAAACTCGGCGCACCTTGCGATAAATTGATCGCGTTGTATTGGTTGGATAATTGACCGATGACGGTAAAGATAGTGGTTCCAACATCCGGCAATTTGGAATGAGTTTGCACCGGCGTCTGAATTGTCATGAAAGCTCCGTCTTATTGTTTATTCAGGCTGTATTCACCTTCATTAAACGTGACATCACTTGTGACCAGTAGCGAATTGTTGTCATAATAGCCATGAGAAAAACGCATAGCTAAGCGAACTAAACTGATGAGTAAACGCACGCCACCGTTCAATGCTTTACATGCTTTTGTGATAACAGCCCGCCATCTTAACCTCACTCGCGCGGCGGATGAGCTGTGTGTAACCCAAGGCGCGGTCAGTCGCCAGATTGCCACGCTTGAGGCCTATCTGGGTTTCTCGCTGTTCCAACGCCATGCCCGTGGTCTAGTGTTAACACCTCAAGGCCAACAATATTTGCCGGACGTAAAAACCGCATTTGACCTCCTACTCTCAGCCACACAAAAAGCCTGCCGCGAAAATGCGGTGATCCGTTTAAAAGCCCCCACCTGCGCGATGCGCTGGCTAGTGCCGCAATTAATGAAATTGGAAGCGGAACACCCCGAAATTCATGTGTCGCTCACCACCACGACAGCTCACGATGTCGATTTCAAAACTGAAAATTTTGATGCCGCAATTGTGTTTGCCGAACAACCATTGCCAGCAAACCAAGGGTATAAGCTGTTTGATGAGGTGATTTCGCCGGTCATCGCACCTCATTTAATAGAGAAGATGAGCAAGACTGGCGGCGAGTTGGATTTATCGACCTTCACGTTTTTACACCCAACCCACGATCAACGCGATTGGAAGTTGTGGCTGCACTCCAATCCAAATCATGCGTTCACGATGCGCAAGAATCAGCATTTCGATACCATGGATCTCGCCATCAGTGCCGCTATTCAAGGCTTTGGCGTCGCAATGGCCGACATCTCATTAATAGAAGAGGACTCACGCATGAAGCGCCTTGTCAGGCCCTTTGCCGAGTCGGTAAAAACGGGAGCGGCTTATTACTTGTGCACACCCCCGACCCAACCGCAATTGACGCAATATCGCACGTTTCTAACGTGGTTCAATTCATCGCTTAGCCATATCAGCGGGTAAATGCCGTCAACGGCTATACCCGCATCCGTCCAGCTCGCAATCCAAAACGCAGTCTGGCATTGGGAATACCCCCGATCCAACGGCGATAGACAATCAAACAGCACAATTGGGCGATCAGATACTAAAAGCTGTGGCACGAACCTGCTTGCCCGGTTGATGTTATGAAATGAATCGTCAGCTCTATAAATTCAATTCACAAAATCAATTTAATGTCAATATTATTACAATTGTATTAATTTACTAAACCGATTTAGCTCACACTTTTTTGTTTTAAATTAGGGCCTGTTGATCTTTGCTGATTAAATTTCACTCGTTTCACATTGGCAACCACATCATGCAACAGGCCAGTGCCAATGTGCTGGCATAGTTTCGAGCTAATTTGTCATATCGTGTCGCGATGGCGCGATAATGTTTCAGTCTTGCAAACGCATTCTCGACCAAATGCCGGTATTTATATAAACACCAATCGATATCGGCATTACCGAGCTTTGAGTTCGATTTTCTGGGGATCACCGGTTTACTATTCTTTGTCCTGATCAACTCCCGAATTGGCTCACTGTCGTAACCTTTGTCAGCCACAATAAAATCGGCATCCGGTAAACACGCTATCAATTCTGGTGCCGCTTTGCTGTCGTGAACCTCACCACCGGTAAGCAGAAAATCAATGGGTAAACCATAACTGTCCACGGCTAAATGTATTTTCGTTGTATTTCCACCACGGCTTTTACCAATCGATTCACTCTCATGTGTTGATGCCCCCGTGGCATGCTGATGAGCTCTAACAATGCTGCCGTCAATAAATTCCCATTCAAAATCAGGTGATTGCTTCAGTGCTGTGAACAATTGAAGAAGAACGCCTTTTTTCGACCAAAGATTAAAACGACGATAAATCGTGTTCCAGTCGCCAAAAGCACTGGGGATATCGCGCCACGGACAACCGACACGCATTCGGTACAAAATACCCTCAAGCGTCATACGGTGTTCCGGTTTGTTATAGACACGTCCGGTTTCAAGCAGGAGTCTGGATAGCTTTAACCAGTATTCATCTGTTAGCATTATTCGAGGCATGGTGATTTGGTGTGGATTGTTTTTTGGCGAAAGTGATTATATCAATTCGCCATGCCGCTCAATAATTCGCCTCGAAAGATCAACAGCCCCTAATTTTTGTTGTGTTAATTTCTCCCGGCGCTATGGCAATGGAACGATTGTCATTCCCGCTAGGTTACCTAACTCTCTCTTTGAGCTGTTACCTAACTGAAAAAGGCAAACCCATCGAAAGGTGGCGACGCAAAGTCTCCGGTCTAATGGAATTTTCCTATGATAGCGGGACCGCCAGTTTTGAATGCTTGCACGTCTTACGTGTTCGCTTCTTGATATTGCATTTTTGCTCTGGCGTTTTGATGTGATGACACCATGCAACACAGTGTTATGGCATCGCTATGTTTGATTACGCGGCAGGGAAAAAATGATTTCAGACAAGGCTGCGGACAACCTCGTCGGAGAAATTGAGAATATGATTCAATTAGCAGAGGTAATTAAGATGCGAATTAAAAATACTACTCCAGCAATTTCAATGCTGGGACTGTGCATGGGAATAACAACAGCGGGTTTCACTTCGGTAGCTGTTGCCGCACCGTTACTACAACCAGGCCCTGAGCCGACCATTCACACTCAGCAGGCATATGCGCCAGAGGACAACTTTACCGCGAAGTGGACCCGAGCTGATGCCCGCCAGATCAAGCGTATGTCTAATCCAATGGCTGGCTCACGTGAGAACTCCATGCCAGAGGAATACACGATGCCAAGCATCCCTCAAGACTTCCCTGACATGTCGAATGATCAAGTATGGGTGTGGGACTCCTGGCCTCTGACTGATGCTGACGGAAAACAATACAGTGTCAACGGACAGGAAATCATCTTCTCTCTTGTTGCTGACCGGAGTCTTGGTTTTGACGACCGTCACGTGTTTGCAAAGATCGGCTACTTCTTACCGTCCAGCTGGCATTCCCGCTGATCAGCGGCCAAAAAACGGGGGTTGGACCTATGGTGGTCTAGTCTTCCCTGAAGGCGTCACAGGCAAAATCTTCGAAGATCAATCATACAGCCACCAAACACAATGGTCGGGCTCAGCTCGTATCTTCCCTGGTGGAGAGATCAAGCTTTTCTTCACAGACGTTGCCTTCTATCGTGACGCCAAGGGCAATGATATCAAGCCTTACGACCCACGGATTGCGCTCAGCGTAGGCCATGTGCACGCTAACAAGAACGGCGTGAAGTTCACTGGCTTTGACAAGGTCATTCCTCTTTTGAAGGCTGACGGTACTTACTATCAGACTGCAGAGCAGAACCCGTATTTCAACTTCCGCGACCCATTCACCTTCAAAGATCCGGCTCACCCGGGTGAAACCTATATGGTCTTCGAAGGTAACTCAGCTATGCAGCGATCATCTGCCAAATGCACTGCGGATGATCTCGGCTACCAAGAGGGTGATCCTTATACCGAAACAGTCCCACAGGTGAACAGCTCGGGTGCAACTTACCAGATCGGCAACATCGGTCTGGCGAAGGCAAAGAATGCCGACCTAACTGAGTGGGAATTCCTGCCACCGATCCTCTCAGCAAACTGTGTGACCGACCAAACCGAACGTCCGCAGATTTACCAGAAAGACGGCAAGTACTACCTCTTCACCATCAGCCACAGCACCACTTATGCTGCTGGTATTACTGGTCCTGAGGGCGTGTATGGTTTCGTAGGCGACGGGATCCGCAGCGATTACCAGCCGATGAACATGGGTTCTGGGCTGGTGCTGGGTAACCCGACAAACCTCAACTACTATCCTGGTACTCCGTTCGATCCTGACTACAACCAGCCAGCGGGCCATTTCCAGTCATACTCGCACTACGTGATGCCTGGCGGTTTGGTCCAATCGTTCATCGACACGATCGGTGTTAAGGAAAACTTCCGCCGCGGTGGTACTTTGGCGCCAACGGTAAAAATCAATATCAATGGTAACTCATCAGAGGTTGATCATACCTATGGCATCAATGGTGATGGACTGGGCGGTTGGGCCGATATTTCTGCGAACATCAATGTGAATCCGAGTGGGATCAACACTCAGCCGCTGAAGTAATAGCTCTGCAGTTATACATGCTCCAACGTTAAAGGAGGATGCGGTGTCTGCCAACGCCACCGCATCCTCTTCTTTCTTGTCCATTCATGACGACTGATGGTTAGCCACTTTGCTTGCTGGCCAACGTTCTGATTCGGAGGATTATGAATCACCATCTCACTCCTATCTCGACAGCTCGTCGGCGTGTAGCTGCTTTTGCATTTGTTGTACTGTTTACTTCGAGCATGGCGATCGCCGCAATATCAACAACAGCATCGTTGGTCTCGCGTCCGGTTGACTGGGAACTTTATCGGCCTGCGATACATATTACTCCCGCTAAGCACTGGATGAATGATCCCCAGCGTCCGATCCTGATCGATGGTGTCTGGCACTACTACTATCTCTACAACGCTGATTATCCCACGGGGAATGGTACTGAGTGGTACCACTCGACCTCGGTCGACCTTGTACACTGGCAGGATCACGGTGTCGCGATTGATAAATATAAAAACGGACTCGGTGATATTGAGACCGGCAGTGCCGTGATCGATAGCAAAAATACCGCAGGCTTCGGTGCAGGTTCGGTAATTGCCGTTTTGACTCAGCAACATGAAGGCGTGCAACGCCAATCGCTTTTTGTTTCGACCGACGGCGGCTATCGTTTTAAGCCATATGACCGCAACCCTGTCATGGACAACCCAGGCGTCCACGACTGGCGTGACCCGAAAATCATCTGGGATGACACCCGCAATGAATGGCTCATGGTTCTCGCAGAGGGCAACAAAATTGGCTTTTACACATCCCCTGATCTAAAGCAGTGGACATACCGCTCAGGCTTTGAGCGAAACGATCTCGGTCTACTTGAGTGTCCCGATCTGTTCCGCATGGCGATTGATGGCGACCCCAAAAACACCCGATGGGTGCTCGCGACAGGGGCGAATGGCGCCAATACCGGCATGACAACAGGAACGGTGTACTGGACTGGCAATTGGGATGGACAGCGCTTTACGGCGGATGAAGATAAACCACGATGGCTTGATGCCGGAGCGGATTTCTACGCAATGGTGACGTGGGAAGATCCACGCTTGAGTGAAACCAAACGTCTCGCCTCACGATATGCTATCGGCTGGCTCAACAATTGGGCTTATGCCACCAAGCTGCCGACTAACGGCTGGCATGGCGGCGCCAACTCTATCGTGCGACGCATCGAGCTACGATCAGTCGATGGTCAGCCCGTGCTCGTTTCGCAGCCGGTCGACTCTCTCAATACACTTGAAGGCAATACTGAGATACGTTCTCAAATACGAGTCACGGATATCGTAAAGACGATACTCCCACAGCCAAAATCCGATGCTTACCGACTCCGCATTGAACTCAATGCCGCCTCAGAGGCCAATGAAGTGCGGTTCCGACTTAAGGGAAAGGATGGGCACTTTGGAATAGTCGGGTACAACTTCAGAGACGGCACTGTGTTCGTCATGCGCGATAAAGATGCGATAGCAGACTCAATGCCTGAGGTTTACCGCGAGGTTCGTAAAGCTCCGGCACCTGCGCGTAATGGCGTTGTCACGCTTGACATCATTGTTGATACGACTTCGATTGAGGTCTTCGTGAATAACGGCGAAGTTGTACTCTCTAATCTTGTATTCGGAGCATCCGGTGCTAATGAACTCTCGGTTGAGTCTTTCGGTGGCGCTACAGAACTGCGATCCTTCCAGCTCTCGCCCATCAAGGTTGCACCGATTAAACGTTTTAGCGGTGATGCACACTAATATTTCAGTAGTAATAGAAGGGTGAGACTCATCGTCTCACTGTCTTTCTTGTTAATTTTTAGGCTTCAGATAGTGAATAAAGAGTGTGCTCTAATACGTTGAGGGCCAGATTGATATCCTCTATTTGAATCGCTTCCAGTGGATTATGACTGATACCGCCCTCACAACGCACAAAGAGCATGCCGACATCACACAGTGAGGCCATCGCAATAGCATCATGCCCTGCACCACTGGCAAGACTTAGGCTTCGTCCTTGCACGGCCATCACGGCTTTCGTTAGTTTCTGTTGCAGAACCACTGAGCATGGCGTGGCATCTGAATTGTAAAAGCAGTCATAACTGAGCGTTAAGTTTCTCCGTTCAGTAATTTCTTTGGCCGCTTTAGTTATCTCCCAAAGCGCGGCATCACGCTGTTGATTATCCGGCGCCCGGATATCCAGACTGAATGATATATCGGACGGAATCACGTTCACGGCACCGGGGAGACACTCGATCTTTCCAACAGTAGCAACTACCTCAAACGCTTGCGCGATAGACTCTACGGCCAAAATCAGCTCACTGGCTCCTACCAGCGCATCCTGACGCAATGACATGGGCACCGTTCCGGCGTGTCCGGCGACCCCTTTAAAAGAGAAATTCAGTCTTTTCGCGCCATTGATCGCGGTGACGACACCCAAAGCTAAATCGTTAGATTCAAGTAACGGGCCTTGTTCAATGTGTAATTCCAGATAACCAATGAGATCAGATGATTTTCGTTTTGCCTGATCAATTTGATCAGCTGCCAAGCCAAAATCACGTAAAGCCTGTGCAAGTGAAATACCCTGATTATCTCGTTTATCCAGCCAGTGGCTTTCCCAGCTTCCTGTCAGACCGCGGCTGCCCAATAAGGTCACACCAAAGCGGACCCCTTCTTCATCACCGAAGCCCACCACTTCGATGGCGAAAGGAAAACGCTTATTCTGCTGATGGAAACGAGACACCAATTCAATAGCTGTAATGACACCCAACATGCCATCGTATTTACCGGCATTCCGTACCGTGTCGAGATGTGAGCCGAGCAATAACGCCGGGGCATTCGGTTTCATCCCCTCATAACGGCCACAGATATTTCCAACGGCATCCTGCCAGACCTGCATTCCGGCATCACGCATCCATGTGCCAACCCGTTGGTTAGCTTGTTGATGTTGTTGTGAAAGATAGACGCGCGTTAACGCGTCAGTATCTTCACTGAGGTGTGCCAGCTCATTGCAGCGCTCAAAAATGCGGATGCCTGCTTCCATATCAGACCTCGGCAGCGGCATAGACATCCCATGCTGCCTGCAGTGCAGCACCCTGAGTCGTTTTAAAACCAAACCGATTTAATACTGCTTCCAGCGCAGAAAGCGTCAGCAAAACGGTATCTTTACGCGCATTGTAACCCATGGTGCCAATGCGCCAGATTTTGCCGTGCAACGGCCCAAACGAGGTGCCGATTTCGATACCAAAATCATTCAGCAAGGTCTGACGGATCTGTTCACCATGTACATTTTCAGGAATATAAACACCCAACACGTTATTCATTTTATGTTTCAGGTCGCCGAAGGGTTTTAATCCCATCCCCTGAATGCCGGCTAGCAGTGCATCACCATGCAATTTGTGGCGGGCAATACAGCTATCGATGCCCTCCTGCAAAATGATACGGGCACATTCACGTGCGCCAAAAAGCATGCTGGTCGCTTCGGTATGATGATTCAGACGCTCCGGCCCCCAGTAATCCATGATCATGCCGAGATCAAAATAGTTGGAATAGATGATTTCATCGTCACCATCCTGATGGTTGACGTTTCGGATCCCCTGCTCGACGTGTTTACGTTTTCTAACAACGTCAGCAAAACGATCACTGAGTGTCACTGGCGAGCTACCTGATGGGCCACCGAGACATTTCTGTAAACCCGCTGAAACCGCATCTAATCCCCAAGCATCCACTTCCATCGGATTACCGCCAAAAGAGGCAGTGGCATCGGTATAGAACAGTACGTCGTGCCGACGACAGATCTCGCCGAGTTCCGCTAGCGGTTGCAGCATGGTGGTCGAGGTATCCCCCTGAACGGTGAGTAATGCCCGAGGTTTGATCGCAATGATCGCATCTTCCACCATTTGTGGATCAAACACTTCACCCCAGGGTACCGAGATGGTATGCACTTCAGCGCGGCAACGACGGGCGATCTCGCACAGCAGATCACCAAAGCGGCCAAACACCGGCACCAGCACTTTGTCGCCGGGGCGAATGGCCGACACCAGCATGGCTTCGATGCCGGCACGGGAGGTGCCATCGATCAGGAAAGTCCATTCGTTGTTGGTTTTGTACAAGGCACGATAGAGCGCCATGGTCTGATTCATATAATCCGTCATGATCGGATCATATTGCCCGACCAACTGCGCAGACATTGCGCGCAATACACGCGGGTCTGCGTTGATTGGGCCCGGCCCCATTAACAGTCGGGCTGGTGGGTTGATTTGATCAAATTTCTGAATATCTAACATAACCAATACCTTTCATACCTTGGGGAAACAGATTTGACTCACCCCGTCATTCCTTGTCTGATTTTGCCAAAAGCAAAACCTTATGATTCCTGTAACGCGGCACCATCTGAACGAGGGTCGGTTGCAACCTGATCAACCTCTTCTGCAAACGCGGTAATCGCACCGGCATGACCCATCAATTCTGTACAAGCCGCAACGTTTTTAATCTGATGCCCTTGTTGATGCAGGGTTTGTTGTAACAGCGGATCAAGATCGGCTTCAATTTTGAGATCATGCTCGTTATCACCCCAGGTTCGCCCTAATAACCAGCGAGGTTCTGCAATCGCTGTCGCTAAAGATTTCTTCTGATACAGATGACGCCAGATCAGGGCGGCCTGAGTTTGTGGCTGACCTTCACCGCCCATGGTGCCGTACACCATATTTCGCCCGTCATTCAGTTGCGCAAATGCAGGGTTCAGCGTGTGAAATGGCTGAATACCCCCCCTCAACTGATTGGTGACACCCGCTTCCAAACTAAAACTCACGCCTCGGTTATTCCAGAGCAGCCCCAATTCAGGAATGACAACGCCGGAACCAAATTCCCAATAGATACTTTGAATGAAGCTGACCATCCGGCCCTGTTTATCTCGTGCGCCCATCCAAATAGTGTCGCCGGGGATTGCAGGGTTGGGCCAAGGTGCAGCTTGTTTCAGATTGATCTCGGACGCTAATTTTTCAATACCCGCCCCGGTTAACCAGCGTTCAATATTTTTGCTGGTTTGCTGCGGATCTTGTGCTTCAGCATTCCGCACCCGAAACGCCTGTTTCGTTGCTTCAATTAATAAATGCAGCTGTGTCGCTTCATCCAATGATTCGTCATACAAACGATCAAAAATCGCCAGGATCAGTAACGACGCAATGCCTTGTGTTGGCAAAGGTAAGTTATAAAAAGTGCCCTGAGTTGTTGTGACGGACAGCGGTTCAACCCAAGTGGCGTCATACCGGTTCAGGTCGGTCAGCCTCAGCGGCGAACCTTGTGCGGTTAAAACGCTAGCGATCTCACGCGCTGATTCCCCCCGATAAAAATCATCGAATCCAACCCGACTCAGGTGCAGCAGAAAATCAGCTAACGGGCCATTCTTCAATATCTCACCAGCCACCAGCGTCTTCTGGTTTGGTAAATAGCGTTCACAAAATGCAGAGAAACCGGAGAACTCTTTAGCTGTTTTCTGACTTGCTGCAACCAGACTCTCGGTAACAACGATGCCCTCTTTAGCCAGTTGAATCGCATCGTGTAGCAAACCATCTAAACCAATTGGAGGTTGCCACTGCGCACTGAGTTTTAACGCCGCATTCCAGCCAGCGACAGTGCCTGCAACCGTTAAAGCCGCATCTGCACCCCGTGAAGGAATCGCGTTATAACCTTTCTGCTGATACCAATCTAACGTTGCTTGTCCGGCACTGACACCCGCCGCATTCATCGCAACCGGAGCTTTACCCGGTTCGTGAATCAGCCAAAAACCGTCGCCTCCCAAACTGTTCATGTGTGGGTATGCAACAGCGATCGCAGCGGCTGCTGCAACCATTGCTTCAATAGCGGTGCCACCACCACGTAAAATCGCCATACCGGCTTGCGATGCCTGAAAATGCGAAGCTGTAAATGCACATTGGTTCATAAGTTACACCTCAGACATCACATCGCTGAATAATCGGGCAATCGCTAATAACGTCATGTCGCTACCGCGTTTACCGATGATCGAACATCCATAAGGCACGCCATTCACTTTCACCAATGGCAAATGCACTTGTGGTAACCCTGCAAGCCCGGCCAAGGCCGTTAAACCCAACAACTTCATGCGGAAATCGGCTAAATCAGCATCCGATGCAGTTCTCAGTGGCGCTAGATCAGGGGTGGTGGGGAGAATCAGAAACGATTGTTCCAGCACAGCATCAATTTCTTCTTTCCACCCAGCTTGTGCTCTTTTTGCCTGAACCTCTTCTGCTTCTGTCAGCGTTGCCGCCCATAAGAAACGTTCCGCAATGTCTTTTGCAAACGCATGAGTTCGAGTTTTTACCCATTCAAAATGGGTGCGGGTAATTTCACGTCCTTGCACAGTACGGAAGGTTTGACTCATTTCTGCGAGTCGTTCAGCAGAAAATGTCCAGCTGTCCGTTTTAGTCGCGATCGCCTGACAAGCAACGCGAATTGGTTCAACTGCTGCCAACAATAGCGCCGGTAACATCGCAAATAATTGGTCAGCCCATAAAAAATTCAATGAAGGCGGCTGCTCTGGAGGTGATTGAAAAATGACCGCCCCGACACGTTCTAACGTTTTTGCATCACGACACAACCAACCCGGTGTATCGAAACAAGGCGCCAGCGGAACCATATCCGAAGTTGGTAAACGACCATGTGTCGGACGAATGCCATACAACCCGTTGTAACAGGCAGGAACACGAATTGATCCCCCTGTATCCGTCCCTAATCCAACATCCGCTTCACCACGCGCCACCGCAACCGCACAGCCACTGGAAGAACCGCCGGGAAGACGATCAGGGGTCACAGGGTTCATCGGCGTACCGAAATGAACATTACAGCCATTCAGGCTATAGGCCAGTTCATCGGTTTGCACACGGCCAATTACTTGCATACCGGCATTCATTAATTGGAGTAACACCGGTGATGTCACAGCTGCGGGTTCATGAGTGCTCAACCAGGTTGGGTTCCCTGCCCCGGTCGGAAATCCCGCCACATGGTAGAGATCTTTGTAAACCAGACGCAGATCGCTCAACGCCCCTTCCTGCGTCGTTCTGAAATTATGTGGCCCATGCGGGCAGTAAACAGAAAAATCAGCCAAGTCCATCACTCCAATCCGAACTGCAATACACTCATTAAACAACTATTGTTTCTTTTAGTAAATATGCTGAAACTATTATTTCTAACGGAGACATAAAAAAATCTGCGTAACCAATGAAACGATTCTCGCAGAAATCTTTTCTTTCCGTTCAATCAGGAACCCTCTATGTCAGGATAGTTGTCGCGTTATTTACTAACTGATACAAGGTCCTGCTATGGCGAACAACAAAATACCTCAAGAGTTAAAAGAAAGAGCATTATCCCGATTATTGCCCCCTTATAATTGGTCTCTCCGGCAAGTCGCCGAGGATATTGGTGTGGGTGTTTCAACAGTTTGGGATTGGCGAAAACAATTGGAGTTTGAAGGGCTCATTGTGAATAAAGAAGATAAAGATACCTATTCCGGAGAGCAGATTTTTTCTCTTCTCATTGCAACAGCGGCGATGTCAGAACATGAAATTGCCGAATACTGCCGTAAACAGGGTCTTTATACCGAGCAATTAGTTGAATGGAAGCGAAATTGTTTTGACGCAAATTCATCAAAACAGGGACAGCTCAAGGTTCAACATAAAGAAGCCAGAGACGATAAAAAACGCATCAAACAACTTGAAAAAGAATTACTTAGAAAGGACAAAGCGCTGAGTGAAACTGCCGCATTGTTAGTTCTGCGGGAAAAGTTCAATGCCCTCTGGGAGGAAAGCGAGGAAGACTAACCTCAGACTCAGAGCGGCGCACTATTCTTCAATTAATTAATGATACTGTGGAGGCCGGCGCATCAAAATACAACGCTTGTCGTTGTATCGGTATATCACTACGAACTATCCAACGCTGGGTTCAGGGCGGCATCATCCATACAGACCAACGTCCCCAAGCAACACGTCCAACGCCTGCCAATCGGCTTTCGGAGGAGGAGCGTAAGCAGATTTTGGAAATATGTAATTCAGATGAATTTGCCGATATCCCTCCGTCAAAAATAGTCCCTATGCTTGCAGATAGAGGGATATTTATTGCTTCTGAATCAACCTATTACCGAGTTCTTAAAGACCATTCGTTACTGAAGCACCGAGGTCGGAGTAAACCGAAAGGGACTTATAAAAGACCAGAAAGTTCTACTGCAAGGCAAGCTAATCAGGTGTGGACCTGGGACATCACCTATTGCCCAACGAAGGTGAAGGGTCTGCATTACTATTTGTATCTGATTGTTGATGTCTACAGTAGAAAAATAGTGGCGGCTGAGGTTTATGAAGAAGAGTCAGGTCAGCATGCAGCAAATATATTGCAACGCGCAATTTGGTCAGAAAAATGTGATAGCAAGGGATTAGTGCTGCATTCGGACAATGGAGGCCCGATGAAGAGCTTTACTATGCAAGCCAAAATGCATGATCTCGGGGTTGTCGGATCCAGAAGTCGCCCACGGGTTAGCAATGATAATCCCTACTCAGAATCTTTGTTCCGAACGATGAAATATTGCCCACAATGGCCATCGAAAGGGTTTGGTTCTCTGGATGAAGTACGGCAATGGGATCATGACTTTGTCCGTTGGTATAACGAAGAACACCGACATAGTGGTATCAAATATGTCACGCCAGGTCAGCGGCATCGAGGCGAGGATTGCGAACTTTTAAGGAGACGAGATGAAGTTTATCGCGCAGCGAAAAACAGACATCCCAAACGATGGACATCACAGACAAGGAACTGGGATATGACCAAAGAAGTACACTTAAATCCATTAAAACCCAAGAGAGCCGCATGAACAGAAAAAGATAACAACAGACGCGACAACTACCTTGAAAAACGCCGGGAACTAACCACCCAGTGATGGCTCTAATTCATCCATCAGATCAAACAGTTCATCAATCGCCTGCACCCGGCTGTCATCAGAGAGTTTCTGTTGGCAAAGATTCGACATCAGACTAACCACCGCCATCGCACTGGCATAACTGGCAAATCCACCGGGGCTGATTTGATGGCAGGTTAAGGTCCAGTCCGCATGTGTGGCGTGTTCCAATCCGGAAGGATCGGTGATCAGCAAACATTTTGCCGGCGATTTACCCAGCCACTGCATAATGCGTTTTACATTAATCGGACGACGACGCATGGCAACCATAATCACCAGATCTTGATCGGTGAGCTGACTCAACTCTTCCGCCAGCGTTTGCCCAGGCTGCGGCACGATATCAACCCCCGTTCGCAGTTGTAATAGCTGCTGGCGCCAGTGCAGTGCGACCGGATAACTGTTACGAAAACCGATCACCTTAATTTGTCTGGCGGAACAGATCGTGTCAGCGATAACATCCAGCGGTAAACGTTGTAAATCCGTCAACGTCTGCTGCCAGTTTCTGGCTTCCTGTGCCTGATGATTGGCTAATAATGTGCCGATATCCGATAGCTGTTGATCTGCCAGTAAGGGAGAACCTGACGTCTGCACTTTGCGCAAATCTTGCCGCACTTCAGCAAAACTATCGTAACCCAGACGTTTAAAGAAACGACTCACGACCGGTTTCGACACCCGAGCCAGACGCGCCATATCCGCACTGGAATAAATCGCCAGTTCAGCTTCATGCGTCAGCAGAAATTCAGCGAGTTGCCGTTCTTTCGGCCCCATCTGTTCAAGTTGTAGGTAAATCCGTTGTGCTAATTCTGAACGCGGCATAAAAATCCTGTACGTTATGTTTCAACTAACCAGTTCATAGAAACTAATGTATCAAAAAATCATACAGAATCACTTTGTTATAATTTCAGCTAAGAATAAAAGTTTCAGCTCATCCAAGAGACATGCGCAGCGACTATCCGCCACCCTTCCGGAAAACGAACCCAGGTCTGGCTCTGACGTCCGATACGAGGTTCATTTTCACGAGTGAAGGTGGTATTCGCTGTCGCCATATCCTGACCAAATGCAGTGACCACCGTGTGTTCCAGTGTTCTTGCCAGCCCTGCCGGTGAACGCTGACTGCGAAATGTCTGGATTTGCTCATATCCCACCAGATTTTCTGTAGCGCCATAACGCACGGTTTTTGGATGATTCCAGAATAGTTTATCCAGCACGGCTACATCGTTGCTTACCAGTGCCTGTTCATACTGCATAAACATCGCCATGACTTCAGCAACAACATCCGGGTTATTCAGTTCCATATTCATTCCTCGCTCTATACCTCTTGTGCGGGTTTGCGCACAAAAATGATCCTATTGCCTAAAAATGGTGCATACACTACTGCTCATCACGTGTACTAACAGGCCGTTAACACCACAAAAAACATAAAGATAGCCTCATATGTCTCTATTTTTAGCTATCTCTGCATTTCACCATGGGTTGGTATTGTATTTGCTTTAGAATAAAAAGAAACTTTCGTTTCTAGTTTGATTTGAATGGAAATAATAGTTGTGTTACTCAGGATGTGAGGTTGAATATGAATGCATGGAAACAGTTATCAGGTGTTTTGTTGTTAGGTCTCAGCGTTATGGGAGTCGCGAAAGCAGACCAGCTGGATGATATTCAACAAAATGGCGTTCTTAAAGTTGCCGTACCACAAGATTTTCCACCGTTTGGCTCAGTCGGTGCAGACATGCAACCACATGGTTATGACATCGATATGGCGGGATATCTGGCAAAAAAACTAAACGTTAAACTAGAGCTGGTGCCAGTCACCAGTGCAAACCGTATACCCTATTTACAGACCAAGAAAGTCGATCTGGTTATTTCCAGTCTGGGTAAAAATCCGGAACGTGAAAAAGTGATCGATTTTAGTAATGCCTATGCCCCTTTCTTTCTAGGTGTATTTGGTGCGGAATCTGTGGCGGTTAAAAAAGCCGACGAGCTGGCGGAAAAAACAATTGGGGTAACCCGTGGCGCAGTAGAAGACATGGAGCTGAGCAAAATTGTTCCTGCTTCTACGACCGTAAAACGCTTTGAAGATAACAACACGACGCTGTCGGCCTACTTATCCGGGCAGGTTGATTTAATTGCTACTGGCAATATTGTGGTAGGCGAAATCGCCTCTCGGATGCCAGACCGCAAACCAGTCACTAAATTCCTGCTGAAAAATTCACCATGCTATATCGGCATCTATAAAGGTGAAACGCGCTTACAACAGAAAGTAAACGTGCTCATTGCGGAAGCCCATCAGGATGGCTCATTGAATAAATTTTCAGAGAGCTGGTTGAAAGCACCACTCCCTGCTGATCTATAAAACGGATGCTGCCATGAGTTACCAATTGAACTTCCGGGAGTTGGTTCCCTATCTGCCCGAGCTTGGGCAGGGATTACTGGTAACCCTTGAGCTGACGTTGTATGCCACTGTCGGTGGCATACTGCTCGGTACACTGGTTGCTGCGGCACGCACTAGCCGTTCACGACCTTCACGGTTGCTGGCAGGCATTTATGTTGAATTCGTTCGCAACACACCGTTTATTGTGCAGCTCTTTTTCATCTTTTTTGGCTTACCCGCCATCGGCGTGAAACTGACTGCCTGGCAGGCCGGTTTAATCGCCATGGTCGTCAATTTAGGCGCATACAGCGCAGAGATATTGCGGGCTGGCATTGATGCAACCCCCAAAGGCCAGTGGGAAGCCGGTCGCACATTAGGCTTAACTCGTTTCCAGATCTTTACCCGAATTGTGCTGCCGCCCGCTTTTCAGCGCATCTACAGCTCGCTGGTTGGGCAATGCATTATTGTCATGCTGGGCTCTTCGGTCATATCGCAGATCTCAGTTGAGGAACTCACCTTCTCGGCGAATTTTATTCAGTCGCGTAGCTTTCTCAGCTTTGAATCTTATTTACTGACCGCACTGCTTTATTTGATTCTGGCGGTATTAATGCGACGCGGATTTACTTTATTAGCCCGCTATGTCTTCAGGAGTCAGCCACGATGATGCAATTTACAGATTGGGATATTTTCCGGAATCTCTTACTGGCAGCACGTTGGACTTTACTGTTATCACTGATCGCGTTTATTGGCGGCGCCATCATCGGTTTATTGCTGACGTTTATGCGCACATCGCGTCGGAAAGCGTTGATTTGGCTGGTGCGAGGCTACACTGAACTGTTTCAGGGCACACCTCTGCTGATGCAGCTGTTTCTGGCATTTTTTGGTCTCTCACTGGTGGGGATCGATGTGAACGCCTGGACAGCCGCTACTATCGCGCTCGTCATGTTCAGTAGTGCCTTTTTGTGTGATATCTGGTGCGGCTGCATCGAATCATTACCGAAAGGTCAATGGGAGGCATCACGTTGTCTGGGGCTCACGTTTTTCCAGACCATGCGTCATGTCATTCTGCCGCAAGCACTTCGTATTGCCATTCCACCTACCGTGGGTTTTTCAGTACAGGTCGTGAAAGGTACCGCGCTGACATCCATCATTGGGTTTGTTGAGTTAACCAAAGCTGGCACGATGTTGAATAATGCTACCTTCCAGCCATTCAAAGTATTTGCCTGGGTCGCACTGATCTATTTCATGATCTGCTATCCCTTGTCTCTGTTTAGTCAATTTCTGGAGAGAAAACTAAATGTCTCTGGTAAGCATTGAAAACGTTCATAAATATTATGGTTCTCACCATGTATTAAAAGGTATTGACCTGAAAATTGCCGCTGGTGAAGTGATCTCCATCATTGGTCGTAGCGGCTCAGGGAAAAGCACACTCTTGCGTTGCATTAACGGGTTGGAGAAATTTGATGATGGCGCCATCATTGTCGATCGACAAGCAGTTTCCGATGATGAAAATCACCTGCGGGAATTGAGTCTCTCGGTCGGCATGGTATTTCAGAGTTTTAATCTATTCCCACATATGACTGTTCTGGAAAACGTCATGCTGGCACCCCGACTGGTGTTAAAGAAAAGTCGGCAGGAATGCCGTGAACTCGCCGAGAGTATGCTGGAAAAGGTCGGGCTGGCCGATAAAGCCAATCAGTTTCCCGGCAATTTATCCGGCGGTCAGCAACAACGCGTCGCTATTGCGCGCTCGTTAGCAATGAACCCGAAAGTGTTACTTTGCGACGAAATAACTTCCGCTCTCGACCCGGAATTAGTTGGTGAAGTGCTTAAGGTATTGGAACGTTTAAAAGCTGATGGTATGACATTAATTCTGGTGACACATGAGATGAACTTTGCCCGCGATGTCGGCGATCGGATCGTGTTCATGCACCAAGGAAAAGTGTGGGAAAGCGGCCCCAGCCGCGAGTTGTTCAGCCACCCCCAGACACCAGAGCTACAAAGTTTTATTTCTGCGGTGTTGTAACCAGCTTCATTTGATCTCTTTTGATGCCGCCAAGGAGACAATACATTTGTTTCGCTCCTTGGCGGCGTTTAGCCTATGACACAAACGCTATGAGCTTAATGCCCGACCAATAGATTCATTATCACATTAGTGCGCAATACAACCTCTGTTCAAACCCATATTTCATTTAACATAACAATTGAGATGATGAATATTATGCGTTCGTCTTCAATACACCGATACCATCACGGCTCTTACTTGCTGGGCGGTAAAAAACCAGAATATTCCCTGCGATAACCAAACCCAACCCGAATAAACCGGAAAGTGACCAGTGATAACCTTCAAACCAAACCGATAAATTTAAGGCCACTATCGGAAATAGCACCGTGCTGTAGGCTGCGCGTTCTGCGCCGATGCGCCCCACCAGCATCAGATAAGCTGTAAAACCAATCACAGAACCGAAGAAAGCCAGATAAACCAAGGCTCCCCAATAACGTGGGCTGGGATCAATTTGCCAACTTAAACCAGAAAACAAGCTGCCCACCAGCAACACGCTGGCCCCGCATAACATGGCCCAGCCGTTGGTTTGCAACGGTGTAGCACCTAAGGTCTGTAAACGAGCTGAAATAAGATTGCCGGATGAAAAAAACAGTGTGCCCAATAACGCTAAACCTAGGCCTTTCAGTACATTGATAGAAGCGGAATGAGCGGATATTTCCGGCCAGAATAAAAACAATAACCCCACCAGCCCTAACCCACCACCTTGCCAAACTTTCGGTTGGATCTGTTTATGAAAGATGAACCGGGCACTCAGTGCATTCCAAAGCGTAGATGTGGAAAAGATTACCGCGATCAATCCGCTGGGTATCCAGGCACTAGCGGTATAAAAACAGAGAAAATTACAACAGAACAAAAACAGACCTTGCAGCAAAATCAGACGCAACACCTCCCCCTTGGGAATGGTTAATTTCTTTCGCAATAACAGATAAGTCAGCATGATAAATGCGGCCAGCAGGAAACGTCCTGCGATGGAAAATGGGATCGCGGTAACGCCCAACTGCCATTTCAGTGCCAGCCACGTAGTTCCCCAAATCAATACGGTCGTGATATACAGCAGAATATTCATAAAACCTCCGTTTCTATTCTGCTCACTATCATGATGGTTGTCGGGCAAAACGGATTGTCTGTTCTTGCGGTTATTTACGAAGAGCGCTTTTGTTTAACGCGATAATCGATACACTCAAAGGTGAATGAGTAGTAAGGATTGTTATGCCAACCGCACAAATGCATGTTGTCGATGTGCTGACTGAAGCACATGCCACGTTGAAGCGCCACTCCCCGCTGGGTGATGGTTTCAGCGCGGCTACCTGGCATCGGCAATTGCTGAATGACACCGCGTATTCCCGCCCCGGTCACCATACCCTTTCCCTTTATCTTTCCGGTGGTGAAAAAGTTCGGCGACGCGATCAACCCGACAAATGGGGTGCGCCCGGCAAATTGTGTTTGTTGCCTGCGGAGCATGAATCGTATTGGGAAATTGGCGGTGAAATACGCTTTTTACATCTGTATATGCCGCCAGAGTTATTCGCCCGACAAGTCGTACAAATATTAGATGCCGAACCGCGGTTATTTTCTTTAGCCGATCGGACTTACATGGATGATGCCTGGCTAACTGCAACGTGTTTACGTTTGGTGCAATATGACTGGAATGACCCAGTAGCCTGCTTGTCTGCCAACGCATTAAGCCATGATGTGTTGCTGCATCTGTTGCAGACACAAACTCAGCGAGTGCAGTTGCCTGCCATCAAAGGTGGGTTATCGCCTGTGCAGCGAACGATCATTCGTGACTGGATAGAAACTCATCTGGCGGAAAATATGACGCTATCAGCCATGGCCGGGCAACTTCATCTTTCCGAATATCATTTTGCTCATATGTTTAAGATAAGTTTCGGTATGCCGCCGCACAATTGGGTATTACGCCGACGCATAGAACGCGCACGTGAACAGTTACAACATACCAATGACGATTTACTCGCCATAGCCTTGCAAAATGGCTTCGCCAGCGTGAGCCACCTCAGTAAGCATATGAAACAATTGATCGGTGTTCCGCCCGGGAAATACCGTCATTGGAGTCAATCCCATGCCCTTCCCGTCTCCGGGAACTGAGTGTTTTTTTAACTGATATAAATTATTCCACTTTAGGGCTTGTCGGATTTTAAACACGCGCGCATAATTAATTGCATAGTCAATTAATGACAAGGCAATATATGTCTAAGCAAAATAACTCCTCATTCGAAATCATAAATCTGGCAGAAAACGTGAGTTTTCTGCTAGGCAATACCAACCTGCTCAAAGATCGTCTGTTAGATCAGCACCTCGCGGAAGAAGACATCACGGCAGCGCAAGCTAAAGCCCTGTTCAAAATGCATTTTTTTAATATCAACCGCCCTTCCGACATCTGTAAATCATTGGGTGTTGATGGTGGTGCCGTCACCCGAATGCTCGATCGCCTGGAAAAAAAGGAACTGATCACCCGCTCACCGGACCCGAGTGATCGTCGCTCTTTATTGATTGCTGTTACCGATAAAGGCCGTGAAGTGATTGATCGGGCAATGCCGCTCGCCGTTAATGCACAGAAAGAGCTGGTGAGCGCGTTGACTGACGATGAAATTCAGCAACTAAAAGTGACACTGAGAAAAATCTTACTCGCTGCAGGCTCAACCTGTGTGCTAGCCAAAGCGTCATTTCCCGCTACCGAACTAAAAGAAGATTGATGATGAAAGCAACAACGTTTGTAATTTCAGGCATTGCACTTTGCGTGCTGTTATCAGGTTGCGCTTCACCCGATGATGTTCAGGCCAATGGTGTGTTATTAAAAACCGGGGCTTTAGCCAGTCAACACTCGCTGGCGACTGACCACTTATCCCCTGCCGATTGGCCAAAGCAAGATTGGTGGAATCAGTTAGGTGATCCCGCGCTGGCACAATTAATTAATGAAGCCTTAGCGCATAACCCGACCATGCAAGTCGCTAACGCCCGTTTAGAGGCTGCTGATGCGCAGGTGTCTGCTGCTGATGCCGGTTTCTCACCAACGCTGGATGCCAATGCCAGTTTGAAACGCGCCCGTCTATCTCGCTTGGAAGATCCCTCAGGACAAGGTAATCGGTTTTCTACCGTTCGCTCTGGTGGATTAACCTTTAGCTATGATTTTGATCTATGGGGCGGAAAACGTGCCGCATGGGAAGCCAGTGTTAACCAGCAAAAGGCCTCGGAAGTTGATTATCAGGCGGCCCGAATTGCTTTATCCACCAGCATTACCCGCACTTACATTCAGTTAGCGAATGCCTATGAATCAAAAGATTTAGCGCAACGTGAACTGGCGCGGGCACGACAAATTACGCAGATCACACAACAACTGCTGAAGTCTGGCTTGGTCGCAGAAGACCGTTTGTTGGCCGCCAATACCGCGGTGTCAGCGGCGAAACAACAAGTTGAACAACGTGGTTTGGTGATCGGTCAGCTTAAAAACAGTTTGAGCACGCTATTAGGCCAAGGGCCTGATCGCGCCGCTTCATTGTCACGTCCACATTTATTGAGCGCTCAAGCAACCGGTCTGCCGGAAAATATTCCAGCATCGTTGATCAGTCATCGCGCTGACATTACCGCAGCGCGGTGGCGGGTTGAAGCAGCGAGTAAAAATATCGCTGTCGCCAAATCACGTTATTACCCTGATTTTAATCTAACCGCGATGGCCGGTTTTAAATCCATTTTGGGCGATGCCATTTTAGGTGATGTCAGTCAATCATGGAGTGTTGCGCCTGCGGTTTCGATTCCCTTATTTGAAACCGGACTGAAAGCCAATCTGCAAACCAAAACCGCCGCTTATGACTTAGCGGTGGCGCAATATAACCAGACCCTCACCAATGCGTTAGGTGAAATCGCTGACAATGTGTTGGTGATGCAATCATTAAAACAACAGCTTATTGATGCGGAAGAAACCGCCACGTTGGCAGATAAAACCTATCAGGTTAGCGCAGCTCGCTTCCGCTCTGGTTTAGGCAGTCAGCTGGCCGTATTAATGGCAGAACAGCAGCTGATCCAGGCTGAAAACCAGTTATCGACGCTGAAAACACGTCAACAAGATTCGCTGGCATTACTGATCCAATCGCTGGGCGGTGGATTTAGTAGCGATGAACATGCCTCCACTTCTCATTTGCAAAATAAAAACAGCTAATGCGCATTAAGGATTAATTATGAGCCACACCGTTTCTGAAAAATCAGCGTCACTTCGTTCCGGACAGCGCAAAAATAGCCTGCTGGTTTTATTAGTTTTGTTACTTATTGCCGCTGCCGGTTCCTATTACTGGTATTTCCATCATGCGATTTGGTCTGAATCGACTGACGACGCTTATATCAGCGGCAACTTAGTACAGATCACACCTGAAACAGCCGGTACCGTAACCAGCATTGCCGCTGATGATGGCGATTTTGTACAAAAAGGTCAGCCAATGATCAGTTTTGATCAAAGCGATGCCCTGTTAGCACAAGAAAATGCGGAAGCCGGTTTAGCGCAGACCGTTCGTCAGGTACGGACACTATTTAACAACGTCGATCAGGCACAGGCTGTTACCGCAGAACGCAAAATTGCCTTACAAAAAGCACAAGCGGATGTCGCACGCCGTAAAAACATGGTGAAAGCTGGTGGTTTGTCGCAAGAAGAGCTGATCCATGCTCAGGATGTCGTCAGTTCAGCGGAAAAAGCGTTAGCAGCTGCGCAACAGCAACTGAAGTCACAACAAGCGCTGGTTAACAACACTACTGTGACAACCCACCCACTAGTTAAAAGTGCGATCAGTAAATTACGTCAGGCTTATCTGGAAAAACAACGTACCGTGATGGTCGCACCAGTTTCTGGTTACGTGGCGCGTCGTAATGTACAGGTGGGTCAACGGGTAACTCCGGGCGCAACCCTGATGGCAGTTGTGCCTCTTGAACAAGTTTGGGTCGATGCCAACTTCAAAGAAACTCAGCTGACCAAGATGCGTATTGGCCAACCAGCCACGGTCACTGCCGATCTGTATGGCAGCAAAGTGGAATATCACGGCAAAGTGGAAAGTCTGGGTATTGGTACCGGTAGTGCCTTCTCGCTGCTGCCAGCCCAGAATGCTACGGGTAACTGGATCAAGGTCGTTCAACGCTTGCCGGTCCGTATTCAGCTGGATGCCGAAGAACTGAAAAAACACCCTCTGCGTATTGGTTTGTCGATGGTGGTTGATGTCGATTTACATAACACCGACGGAGCACTGTTAGCTGAAACCGCACCACATCAGGCGCGTTATCAGACTGATGTGTACGGGCAACAACTGGCCGGTGTTGATGCCATCATCAAGAAAATCATTGCCGATAACGATACACAATCTTCATCCAGTCATATGAAAGGTTGAGACCATGGCACACAGTTTGGGTTTTCAGCCGAAAAATCTGGGGCTGTGCACCTTTGCGATTGCGCTCGGGGTCTTTATGCAAGTCCTCGATAGCACCATCGCCAACGTGTCGCTGCCTACGATGGCCGGCAATATGGGTGTCAGTTTAAATCAGGGCACCTGGGTTATTACTTCTTTCACGGTCTGTAACGCCATTGGTTTGCCAATGACTGCCTGGCTGAGTCGTCGGGTGGGTGAAGTTCACTTATATCTGGGTGCACTGATCCTGTTTATTATCACCTCATTCTTGTGCGGCATCTCGCAATCCATGGGTATGCTGGTGGTGTTCCGCGCCTTACAAGGCCTGGCCGCAGCACCATTATTTCCGATGAGCCAAACATTGCTGCTATCCATCTTCCCCGCGGCGAAGCGCAGTATGGCGCTGGCGTTATTGGGCATGGTGGCGGTAGTCGGACCGATTGTTGGCCCCATTCTGGGCGGGTGGCTGACCTATGACTACAGCTGGCCGTGGATCTTCTTTATCAATATCCCGATTGGCATTTTTGCAGTTATGGTAGTGGCGAAACAGCTGAAAGATCGCCCGCATGCGCCTTCCAAAGCACCGCTGGATTATGTTGGTTTTGCCGCATTAGTCTTGGGTGTCGGTGCCCTGCAAATTGTGTTGGATAAAGGTAACGATCTGGATTGGTTCAATGATCCGTGGATCATCGGCGGCACAGCCTTTGCTGCGATTATGCTGATCTTCCTGGTGATCTGGGAACTGACGGATGATCACCCCATTATCAATTTACGCCTGTTTACTAACCGTAATTTCTGCATCGGCACGATATTACTGACATTGGGCTTCTCCGGTTTTTTCAGCATCAACCTGATCTTACCGCAGTGGCTACAAAGCCAGATGGGATACACCTCAGTCTGGGCAGGCTTGGCGGCAGCGCCAATGGGATTATTACCATTATTCCTGACCCCCGTGCTGGGTCGGATGGGTACCAAAATCGATATGCGGAAACTAACGGCGCTGTCATTTATCGTCATTAGTCTTAGCTGTTATCTGCGCACCCATTTCAACAATGAGGTTGATTTCGTCACGATAGCCTCGATACAGCTGTTTATGGGGATCGGTATTTCACTGTTCTTTATGCCGATGACATCGATTCTGTTATCTGATCTATCTGGCCCTCAGGTGGCAGATGCTGCTTCGTTGTCGACGTTTGCCAGAACATTAGGTGCCAGTTTTGCCTCATCGCTGACCGCTTGGTTCTGGACTCACGATGCCAGCTTGCACCATGTATTTCTAAGCGAACACATCAACCCGTATAACCCTATAGCCAGTTCGTTTATGAACGGTAATACCACCAGCTCATTGCTCAAAATAAACAACATTATTACCGGTCAGTCATATATGTTATCGACCATTGATCTGTTCGAAATACTGATGTGGATGTTTATCGTTCTGATCCCATTTGTATTTTTTACGCGTCGACCGCGCGCCGCGAGCGGTGCCGGTGGTGCGGCGCACTAAATGCTATTTCTGCGGGTGGTTTTATAATCCACCCGCTTTTTTATTCCTCAGCTAAACCCGTCCCACTTCCATAGCTTTTACCTATCACATTATTCGATATCATTAATGATATTAATTCTCATTTGTGTTTTATAATATGAATATGCCTTCTTCCTGTCTCAAGGTTTCTATTATGATCCATGCTATCTCTGACAAACATGTCCGGTTACAAGCAGCACAAACGTTAAGCGGTAACAGCAAAAGTAGTTTCCGACGCGCACTGCCCTTTCTTGGTCCCGCCATGATCGCTGCGGTGGCTTATATCGACCCGGGCAATTTTGCCACCAATATAGAAGCTGGATCTCACTATGGTTATGGTCTGTTATGGGTGGTTTTATGGGCCAATCTCATGGCCATGCTGATCCAGACCTTATCGGCTCGTTTGGGGTTTGCCACAGGTAAAAATCTAGCGGAAGTGATCAGAGAAAATTTTCCACGGCCACTGGTGTGGCTTTATTGGATTCAGGCTGAAATTGTCGCGATCTCGACTGATTTAGCGGAATTTCTTGGCGCTGCATTGGGTTTTCATCTGTTATTTGGCTTTTCCATGTTTACCGGTGCTATGTTGACGGGTGTCATTACCTACGTCGTTTTATACATGCAACGCTATGGCTTCCGCACTTTGGAGCTAATTATCGGCGCGATGATCCTTGCTGTTTCCGCCGGATTTTTACTGGAAATCATCATGGGCAAACCAGATGTTGCCACCATCGCCAGTGGATTATTGATCCCCCAATTTCCTGACAATTATTCCATCTTTCTGGCCGCCGGGATTTTAGGTGCCACCGTGATGCCGCATGTGATCTATCTGCATTCCGCGCTGTCACAAAGCCGGATCAAAGTGCTCAACAACGAAGATCGTCATACGGCCATGAAATATTATCGGTTGGATGTCATCATCGGTATGGCGCTGGCCGGTCTGATCAATATGGCCATGCTGATCTTATCCGCTGCCGTATTCTTCGATAACGGACACACCGGTGTTGCATCGATTGCCGAAAGTTACAAACTGCTGGGCCCGTTAATGGGCCATAGTGCGGGTAGCATTATCTTTGGCCTGACATTATTAGTGGCGGGTTTATCATCATCCGTTGTTGGCACCTTAGCCGGTCAGGTTGTCATGCAAGGGTTTGTGCATTTCACCATTCCGTTGTGGTTACGCCGTCTGATCACTATGGCACCCGCTATTCTCGTGATCCTGATGGGGTTATCAGAACAAAAAGTGCTGGTATACAGTCAGGTCGTGCTGAGTTTCGGGATCCCGTTTGCGTTACTGCCATTGTTATATTTCACGGCCAAACGCTCTCTTATGGGCAATTTGGTGAGTCGTAAATGGGTCACTGTCGCTGGTGCGATATCAGCCACCGTGATCATCATGCTTAATCTTTTTGTTATCTATTATGAATTTAACCATTAACCCAAATGGGTGTGGCGTTCCGTGTGCGGCGTTAACTCCAGATTCGTTAAGCCCTGCACAATGCCACACTCATCAATGCCTTGTTGCTGCTGACATTGCTGCCGTAGCGTCTGCAACTGCTCTTTCAGATTCATCAATTCCTGAATGCGATGTTCGATATGCAAAATATGCTCATCGAGCAGAATGTTAACCGTCTGGCAATCGTCAGCATGCGAGTCAACTTGCTGCAGTAGTTGCCGGATCTCTTCATGTGACATATCAAACGCCCGGCAATTGCGAATAAAACGTAAGCGTTCTAAATACGGTTGCTGATATTCCCGATAATTGTTATCGGTGCGCGCCGCTGGCGGTAGCAGCCCTTCTTTCTCATAAAACCGGATCGTCTCAGCGGAACATTTCGCAATTTTAGCCAATTCACCAATTTTCATGATTCATCTCGCTGGAAAGCATTGACCCTGAAGTTACTACAAGGTGTTTAATGATAAAAGATATCATTTTAATTGTACCCGGTGGAGGATCTTGTTATGGGACAAACCAGCATTAAGAAAATAACCAGGCTAACACCGGTGAATCCTGCCCGGCCCGGCGCTTTACGCCCTAACAATCCACCACTCGAAACACAAAAAGAGACACCGAAAGTCACGCCTAAAATTACGCTGAGCTGCTGTGATGCTTGTGATAGCGAAGAAAAACCCGCGGTTGTCAAACCTGCAGCACCTAAACTCAGTTGTTGCGGCTCTTGCAGTGCCGATGCTTCTACTACCACAGAACAAAAGAGTAAATCTCGCTTTTCCTTCCACTTCATCAGCGCGAAACAGCGCTTGGTCGTCGCTGGTGTTCTGGCTATCGCTGCCGAAACATTAGACTGGTTTGAAGTGCCATCATTGTTCCCCGCGTTATTGGCTTTGCTGGCCGTGGTGTTAAGTGGTGTGGCGACCTACAAGAAAGGCTGGCAAGCCCTACGCCGATTTGACCCCAATATGCATGCACTGATGAGTATTGCTGTCACCGGCGCTTGTCTGATTGGGCAATGGCCGGAAGCCGCAATGGTGATGGTGCTGTTCAACATTGCCGAATATCTGGAAGGCAAATCGCTGGAACGGGCACGCAATGCCATTCAAGACCTGATGACCCTGACACCGGAACAAGCATTAGTGCAACAAGCAGACGGAAACTGGAAAACACTGTATACAAACACAGTAAGCGTCAATCAGGTCATTCGCGTCAAGCCAGGTGTGCGCATTCCACTCGATGGCATTGTCATTCGGGGTAATTCCAGTGTCGATCAGGCCCCGATCACAGGCGAAAGCCTACCGGTTGATAAAATCGAAGGTGATGTGGTGTATTCCGGCACGATCAACCAACAAGGATCGTTTGATTATCGAGTCACGGCCACAACACAAAATACCCTGCTGGCGCGGATCATCCACTCCGTTGAACAGGCACAAGGCCAACGGGCACCGATACAGCGTCTGGTCGATCGTTTTGCTCGGGTTTATACCCCGATTATTCTGACCATTGCTGTGTTGGTGGCCCTAGTGCCACCGCTGTTCTTCGCTGCGTCATGGTATGCATGGATCTATAAAGCACTGGTGTTGCTGGTGATTGGCTGCCCGTGCGCACTGGTGCTTTCCACCCCGGTCGCCATTGTCAGCGCCCTGTCGGTTGCCGCCAAACACGGTATTTTGATCAAGGGTGGCAGCTATCTGGAGTTGGGTCGTAAACTGCAGATTATTGCGTTGGATAAAACCGGCACACTGACCACGGGTGCACCACAACTTTGTGATCAGGTCGCTTTGACAGAACATTCCGCGGAAGCATGTCTGGAACTGGCTGCCGCATTAGCATCACACTCTGACCATCCGGTATCACAAGCGATTGTCAGAGCACATCCTGCCGATATCAGCCGTTTTATTTTCGAAGACTTTACTGCGTTAACCGGTGCCGGTGTGCAGGCGATGCTGAATGGCAAACTGATCACGCTGGCTAATCAGCACTATTTTTCATCGCGTAATAACCTCAATTCAGAGCTTGGCAAAACCATCACCAAGCTGGAACAACAAGGTAAAACGGTGGTGATCTTAAGTGAAGCCGAACAACCGCTGGCATTGTTTGCCGTTGCGGACACGATCAAAACCAGCAGCCAGCAAGCCATTGCCGAATTGCATCGTATGCATATCCACACCGTCATGTTAACCGGCGATAACGCGCATACGGCAGCTCAAATTGCCGCACAAGCCGGCATCGATCAGGTTTACAGCAATCAGCTACCCGAAGATAAACTGAACCAGATTGAAACACTGAGCAAACAGAAAGTGGTCGGCATGGTGGGCGATGGTATCAATGATGCACCGGCCTTAGCACGTGCCAGTCTCGGTTTTGCGATGGGCGGTATGGGCAGCGATACTGCCATTGAAACCGCTGATATCGCGCTGATGGATGATGATTTACGCAAAATCCCGTTGTTTGTGCGTTTATCGCAGGCAACCTGGAACAAGATGCTGCAAAACATTACCGCCGCATTGGGTATTAAACTGCTGTTTTTGGTGGCAACATTATTTGGTTATGGCACTTTATGGATGGCGGTTTTTGCCGACGTTGGCACCAGTTTGCTGGTGGTCGCCAATGCCATGCGGTTGCTGAAATTCAAGTAGTGATAGATTAACGTTCATTTTGACCAGAGCTTATCGTTCATGCTGATTATTTCGTTTATCCTGAACGATAAGCATCCGGTCTCGCCAAATATTCATGAGTCGGATCAATTTCTTATATTTAATTAATGAGAGAAAGATGACTCATCCTAAAATTGCTGTGATCGGCTGTGGCGCCATAGGCACTACCCTCGCCTACACTTTGCTGCTGCGCCATCCACACCTTGAAATTTCGCTGGTAAACCGCAACCCACAGAAAGCATGGGCGAAAGCTTTCGATATGTCGCACTGCTCACCCGAGTTGCCAAACCGTGCTATTCGCGCCGAAACGCCAGAGGAATGCGCCGGTTCCGATATCATCATCATGACAGCAGGCGCATTACCGCGCGAGAACGGCACTCGCGCCGATGTGCTGAAAGACAACGTTGCCATCTTCCAAACGCTATTACCCACACTAGCCCGCAATAACCCTGATGCCGTGTTGATCAACATCACCAACCCGGTTGATGCCATGGCTTATGCCGCCGGGAAAATTACCGGCTATCCACCAGAACGGGTGATCGGCAGCGGCACGGAGTTGGACAGCATGCGGTTACGCCATTTCACTGCGCAGACATTAGATCTCAACGCGGCAGAGCTGGATATTCAGGTGATCGGAGAACATGGCGACTCGATGGTACCATTGTGGAGTCTGGCGACTTATCAGGGTAAATCGCTGACTGAAGCCTATCCATCATTGAATGAAGATCTAAAAGCAACGTTACTGCATCAGACCAAACGCGCAGGCTGGGACATTCGTCTGGCGGGAGAACACAGTTGTTATGGCATTGCATTTAGTGCAGTAAGAATTGTGGAATCTATACTGGGCAGGTCAGAGCAACCAGTACGAGTTTCCGCAGAGCTACAAAGCGAATTCGGGTTACCGCACAGCTTTATCAGTTTACCGGCGACATTAAACCGCACAGGAATTATCCAGCGCACTTTGCCCGATCTTTCCGATACTGAATATCAGTTAGTGATGCATTCAGCTAATTTAGTGCAACAACAACTCGATATGGTCGGGCAATTACTTTAGCTCAGGGAGGGCTTTTTCATGACTGTCCGTTATGCCGTTAATCAGCACATCACCGCCGAACAATTCATTGGGTTATTGAAAGAAACCACGTTGGGTGGTCGCCGCCCCGTTGATGATTTGGAACGTATTCAGGGCATGCTGGATCATGCCAATCTCACCGTTACCGCTTGGTTAGACGATAAGTTGGTCGGCATCGCCCGCTCAGTTACCGACTTCCATTTCTGCTGTTATCTCTCTGATTTGGCGGTTTCCGAGACTATTCAAGCCAGTGGAATTGGAAAAGAGCTTATTCGCCGTACCTTTCTGGAATTAAAACCGGGCTGCACCCTGAATCTGCTGGCAGCCCCGCAGGCCGTTAATTACTACCCTAAAATTGGTTTAACCCAGCACAACAGTGCATGGTTATTAACTAATGTGAATGAATTGAAATAACCAAGACAAAGGTTAAACCAAGTATGGCTTAACCTCTGTTCTTCTTAAAATTCTCTGCCTGCTCCAGCACGTTTTTATACACGTCATCGTTCGCCACAGGCGGAAAACCGTATTTGTGCAGTAACAAGATCAGTTCGACTTTCAGCGCGGCTTTGATGTCGTCGCGGTGGCTCCAGTCGGGGTATTGTGCCTGATTATCGACGATGATTTTCATCTCTTTCGCCAGTTCAAGCATTTTGTCTTCATCGTAGGTGAACTCGTATTTTTGCTGCATGGCGGCGAGAATGTCGTAAAACGCTTTCTCTTCCATATCAATGCCCATCGCTTCAAACGAAGTCATTTCTGATTTCAACTCATTGAACATGCCAACGATCTGCTCAACCATGTCATCGGCAATCACAGTGAATTCTTCGCCGTTAAACAAGTCGTTCTCTTTGCGTTCGTTGTAGTGCTCAACCAATGCCTGAAAGCGTTTCGAGAAGTCGATGCCTTGCATCTGGTTCACTTTTTTAAAGTCGCTGATCGCTTTCGCTAACAGCTTTTGCAGTAACTGAATTTTGGTGTTCGGCAGTTTGATTTTGCTGATCCGCGCCAGATAGTCTTCGTCGAAAATATCGATAGAATCGGCCTGATCATCACCCAGCGCGTAGATCTCCTCGACCCCGTCTGATTTCAGCGCTTCGGCGATCAATTCTCGCACACGGGCATTCATCTGCGTCACGTCAGGCGCATCACCTTTGGTGAGCTTAAACACGATAGAGCGCACCGCCAGATAGAAATGAATATAGTCGCGCTCAAACTGGTCTAAGTGTTCACTGCCACAGCAGATGTCATAGGCCGCCTTCATGCGCTTCACTAAGCCCATAAAACGGGTTTCAAATTTCTTACTCTGTAATACGAATTCAGCCGCGCGGTTAAGGCAATCGAGCTGGGCTCGGGCTTCACCGCTAAAGTAATCTTTGCTATCGAACGGGTGGAACATCTGCTTCAACAAGTCGAGGTGATTTTTCACTTCCACCACCGATTGACGAATGTCTTCAAAATTCGTGGCATCAGCTTTGGAATACATCGCCAGCGCCTGATTCATCTGCCGTTTAATACCGATGTAATCAACCACCAAGCCTTTGTCTTTGCCTTCATAGGTGCGGTTGACGCGGGAAATGGTCTGGATCAAGTTGTGCTTTTGCAACGGCTTATCGATGTAAATGGTGTCGAGTTCTGGCACGTCGAAACCGGTCAGCCACATATCCACCACGATGGCGATTTTAAAGTTCGATTTCGGGTTTTTGAACTGTTTATCCAGCTCTTTTCTGTCGTCTTTGGTGCCCAGCAGATCGTAAAATTCGGTCTCGTCATCTTTGCTGCGCGTCATCACCATTCGTACCATTTCAGAGGGGATCAGCTCTTTTTGTTCAGCGTCGGTGAGTTGCACACCATCAATAGCTTGTTTCACCTCAAACCATGCAGGGCGGATCGCTTTTAACTGCTGATAGAAGGCATAGGCGATATCGCGGCTGGCACAGACAAACATCGCTTTGCCTTTAACGGTGGAACCTTCGGCCACACGCTGCTCGTAATGGTTAGCAAAGTCTTTCGCCAGTGCTTCGAGGCGATCGGGGTCGCCCAAAATGGAATACATATTCGCCGAGGCTTTTTTGCTTTCGTCGATTTGATATTCGCTGGCCCCTGCATCGGCGCATTCATTGTAATACTTCTCTATTTCCGCCAGTTTGCCATTATCGAGGATCACCTTCGCGGCACGGCCTTCATAGACGATCCGCACCGTGATCTCATCGTTCACTGATTCGGTCATGGTGTAACTGTCGATCACCTCACCGAACACCTCGAGCGTGGCATCAATTGGCGTGCCGGTGAAACCGACAAACGTGGCATTGGGTAACGAGTCATGCAGATATTTGGCAAAGCCGTAGGTTTTACGAATGGAATTGGTTTTCTCATCAATCACGATTTTCTGATCGAGATTGACCTGACTGCGGTGCGCTTCATCCGAAATGCAGATGATATTGCTGCGCTCAGAAAGCAGTTGCAGATCTTCGGTGAATTTGTGGATGGTGGTCAGGAATACGCCACCACTATTACGTCCACATAGTTTTGCGCGTAAGTCAGCACGGCTTTCTACGGGCTCGATGGTGTCATCACCAATAAAGCGCGTAGCACTGCAAAACTGTTTCGAGAGCTGATCGTCGAGGTCGGTGCGATCGGTGATCAGCACTATGGTCGGGCTGGCGAAATCGACACTCTTCATCAGCAAGCGCGTTAAAAACTGCATGGTGTAACTTTTGCCGCAACCCGTTGCGCCAAAATAGGTGCCGCCTTTGCCGTTGCCATATGGTTTACGCGCCTGTTTGATGCTGAAAAAGAGCTTACGCGCAGCGTAATATTGCGGATAACGGCAGCCGACTTTGATCTCTTTTTTAGACGTATCAGGAAAGAAGATAAAGTTTTTCAGCACATCGAGCAGCCGCACGGGGTGAAACAGCCCCTGCACCATGCTGTGCAGCGAATGAATGCCATTTTGTTCGCGCGATTCGTTGCCGCTGATTTTGCGCCAAGAATAGAAATAGTCGTATGCGGCAAACAGATTGCCCATGCGGTTATTCACGCCATCGCTGATGATGCACAGCGCGTTGAACACAAACAGTTGCGGAATATCGCGGCGATAGCGGTTATGAAGTTGTTTCCATGCTTCCAACAAATTGGCTTCTTCTTCACGGATGGCGCTCTTAAATTCAAACACCACCAGCGGCAGACCATTGATGTAAAGAATGGCATCGGGAATGCGCACCTGCTCATCTCTGCCGGTGATCTCCAGCTGATTGACCACTTTATAGCGGTTATTATCAGGTAACGGATGCTTGTCGATTGACTGATAATTATCACGTTCAGGCAGATAAGCGATTTTGTTTTCAGCGACTTGCTGTAACGGCGCGGGATCGACTGCGAATAGTTGCGTCAATGCAGCAGGCAGATGCTTCGTGTCGATAAGCTCGATATAGAGATCTTTCTTATTGCGGTCTTCACGTTTGAACAGAAAGCCGTTTGAAAGCCAGTGGCAAAAGGTTTTATTGCTGTCGTAAAGATCGGTGGCGGGAAGCGTGGCAAGCTGGCGGATGATGCTGTCGATTTCACTGCTGGTAATGCTATCGGCCTGATATTGGCTGGCAAGATAGGTGCGTAGATCGTCGCTGATCAGCACCTGCTCGTTGTTTTTGCGCACCAGAGTTTCACCTAACACATGCGTGAAACCCTGCTCGCCCAGCAGCTCAATAATGGCTTGTTCCAGTTTCGCTTCGGTAAATTTCAGACTCATTTCATCATCCCTGATCTTATCCGCTACGCTTAAACGCAGTGTGGAAAGTGCTTATTGAGCAACGCAGTAAAATTACGTTTACGGCGAAACTCCATCGCTAATTCACCGACTGCTACCTCGAAATCACCCAGCGGATGCTGCTGGCGTTTTAATTGCTTCTGTAAATGCAGCAGAAGATCAGTCACACGTTGGTAAATCTTATTGTCTGAATTTTCAAGCATTTTTCTGGTCACCCGCAAATAGATAGCCAGTGATTCTGAAGAGTCGGTGGCTATAATGGCATCGGCAACTTTCAGTAACAACTCAATCGATATCAAACCCTCTTTTGCACATTGCTTCGCTGCATCTGGTTTGCCAATGCTGAGATAAAATTCGCACTGTGCATCGCGTTGATGTTGATTTTTGGGGTTAGCAAATAACTGTTCGACTTTGGTCAGCAATTCAGGCTCTGGCTGACCCAATTCGTCATGCAGTTCTTGTAATTCCTGAAACGCACGAAAAGAACGAGCATGTTCAAATAATTGCCAACCTAATTTCCATGCCTGCGCGGTTTCACCGAGGGCTATTTTGACCCTGATCTCTATATTTGCACAGTTTCTCTGCTCATATTGCGTGGCTACTTTTTTAGCCCGCAGCAGCCAATCTTCCGCGTCTAACTCTTCCTGATGATCAAGACACAACTGCACCAGCGCCAGATAATCGCGGCATTGATGTGCCTGCATCGCCAATAATCGCTCTTCTTCACGCCAGTTATTGGCAGCACGCGCGGCATTCAATAACGGTTGCGCATAGACACGCATACGCCATGTAATATCGGTGCGGTCTTTTCCTGCGTTCAGCTCACCTGCCATCTCTTCAAGCGCACTGCGGCACTTTTTCAACAGGCAGGCTTCCACTTCACCAGTCACCGTGAAGTTATCGTTAATATCAGGGAAGACGTTATATTCACGCTGATACAGATGTTCAAACAGCCACTGTGCTTTCTTTTCTGCTGGCCAGTTTAACTGTTCAAACAACTCAGGCATTTTTACATTGATCTGACCTTCAATGCCAAAACGAAAACCACCGGAATCATCAATACGTTCCAGCACTTTATTCAGGCGCATCAATACATGTTCTGTCAGCTGCCATTGGCTTTCTATTGGCAGGTTCGCCATGGCATTCCACAGGCTATCGATTTGTTTCTCTGCCGCAGAGAAATAACGCGAGACGTCGTTCCAACCCCATATATCGCGGGCTGGCAGAGCTTTGGTCACCAGTTTTTTCAGCTCGGCGAGTGAAATATCACTTTGAGACAATTTTGCTTTCAGCAGCCAGTTTCGCCACTGCAGCTCATCGCTTTCGATAGATTGCAGTAACAGCTCAACTAACTCTGGGGCGCTTTTCTCGCTGAAATAACGGCGTAAAACCTGTTCGTCACTGGTTTCATCTTCGACCTCTGCGCGGGGTTGATTCAGTAATAACCCAACCGCCACCGCATGTTTACAGACAGTCATATATTCCGCTGCCGGGCAAGTGCACTGGCATTTTAGCTCAGGCTGCATGGTCACCTTCACCTGATAGCTCGACGTGCCTTTTACCGTAGCCGTAGCCGTTGCCGTGTTGCCATTCACTTTTACATTACTGACTTTGTTTTGCTGAAACAGCACAAAACCTTTCTGGAAGGTTTGCGGCCCGGCAGCCAGTAGCAACTCTTCAATATCAATTAATGGCTTATTGGCTGGTGCGGTGTTCGGGTCGCGTGAACTCATGCGTGTTTTTCCTGTGACAGCATATTCATGATCAAGCGGATGATCGTTTCTTTATGCGCAGGGTCTGACTCGGCAACCAGCAATGTAATGGCAGCCAGACCATTATCATTGATGACCACTTCACCCGTTGGATGGCATAAACGGCCATTCCGGTGCAGGAAATCAACAAACAGAAAAGCGCCGCTGCGTTTATTGCCATCCACAAACGGGTGGTTTTTCACCACAAAATAGAGCAGGTGTGCCGCTTTGCTTTCAACGGTGGCATATGCGGGTTCACCAAATACGGTTTGTTGGAGATTTCCCCAAATTGCACTCAGGCCATCACTGCGCAGACGGGCAAAGAGGTCAGTGGCCTCTTCACGGACAATGAGTTGCTGTTTCAATTCGTTCAGCGCCTGCATAGCATCATCAAGATCAGCGAGTTCACCACCCGTCTGGCCTTTGGGTTCGGTCAATAAGCCTTCATCGTAACGTTGCAACCAGAGAAAGGTTTGCGTGTAGCGGCTAATAATATCAACCAACCCTTTACCGGTTTGTGTCGTGAGTGATGGTGTCTGAATGGCTTTATTGATGAGTGATAATGCTTGCTCTAACTCAGCTGCATTTTGCTCAAATCGCTGGCGGTTGATGGTGTAACCCTGCAACAGGTGTTGTTTCAGCGTTTGCGTGGCCCATTGGCGAAATAAGGTTGCATGACGAGAATTTACGCGATAGCCAACAGAAATAATAGCATCGAGATTATAGAACTTTGTTTGGTAATTTTTCCCGTCTTCGGCAGTGTGTTCCAAAATGGAACATACTGCATTTTCACTTAACTCCGCAGACTTGAAAATATTTCTGAGGTGCTTTGTGATAGCTGGTCGTTGGGTACCAAAAAGTTCGGCCATCTGGGCTTGCGACAACCAGACAGTTTCGTTTTCCAGTGCGACGGGCAGTTGCAGTGCGCCGTCTTCGCTTTGGTAAATTAAGGTTTCCGTGCTCATGGGTTCACCGTTTATTTTTATTCGTTGGCCGCTGTGACGACCTCATCAGGTAGATCGTCTAACCGCAATTCACCGGAAATGAGTTTTGGAAGCAATTCATCCCTGATCCGTTCTAATGTTTCAGATTGACTACAGTTATGTTCAATTTTTATCAAGTATCGCGAAACACTTTTAGAAAAAGCATGCACAGCGCTGTTTTCAGGACATAACACATTAATCTTACGAAGCTCGGACTGGCGAATTCCCACTACTGTTGTTCCTGTCGCCCGACCATCCATATCTGATTTAGCCATATCTGTTTGCAACCAAAAATATAAATAACTACCTGAGGTTTTAGATATATCAGCTCTTAATCCATATAACCTTTGGCTTAACAAATAATCATGCTTTTCTGCCAAATAAAACATTTCGCCCAGTGGTGCTTCGGATGTCATAAGAATGTCATCGGGAGAAAGTGGCTCTTTCATCCATTTACGATATAACGCTTCATCAACATATCGAATCATGTCAGACCTAACTAAAGTACGGTCTTTAATGTTTTTTGCAGAAATCGCAGGGTAACCACTTTCAGCCCACTCGCCCCCCATTTTTTGCGGTGTTTTGCCTCGATGATCAATTATTAAAGAAGTCATTTCACCTAAGGTTTTAATCTGCCACCCCTTCGGCACCGAACCTAATTCACTCTCTTCAAACTCAGCCGGAAACAGCGCACGAACATCGGCAGGCAGTGACTGAAAGTCTTGGCTGGCGCGCACTTTCTGGCGCAGTTCGGCACGGGCTTGCAACGGCTCAGGGATCTCGTTGCCCGCATCGAGCGCGTTATCGATCACGGGGTCAAAATCGACAAACCACGACTTAAACAGCGTTTGCGCCATCTGTTCGAGGGTTTGGTTTATTTGGCGATTGAGATGTATTTTTTCATCGAATGATTCTAAATGATCAGCTACAGCAACTTGTATTGATAAAGGAGGTTTTGATACTTCAAACTCCTCTATCATACTTTTTGTTAGAGCGTTCCTTGTTGCACCTGCACTAGCAAGATTAAGCAATATTTGTTGAACTGTTGGGCTGGCAAGTACATACCGCAAATATCTAGCATCAAAGTGTTTTGGATCAGGACGAATAATGGCTACATGCTGATTAACTCTCGCTGGTAAATATTCTTTTTTGGCCAAACAAACTCTAGCAACAGAATCACCAGTAATATTCAGTAATATATCGTTTTCCTGAACTATCACGTTTTTAAGTTTATCTGCTGCGTCTTCACTGATAAAAACAAGTCCTGACGGATTAAATCCATCATTATAAATATTTTGACTTCTTATTAGCCAAATAAACCCACTATCGTTATAAACACTACTCCCGCCCTTAGGTGTTGCGCCACTGCCTATCTTCAAGCAATGGTTGCCAAGGCGTACAACAGGCCACTTACTCCCCATATCCCAATGCCTCCAGATTCTGACGAATCGCTTGATCCAGCATTTCGGCTTGTTTCATCTGTTGGAACAGGGTTTGCGACAGTTCGCGCATCTTGGTTTCAAAAGCGATGCCATCATCTTCAATATCAGCAGCACCGACATAGCGCCCCGGTGTCAGCACATAATCGTTGGCTTTCATTTCCGCCGTGGTGGCCACTTTGCAGAAACCAGCGATGTCGTCATATTTTTCAAGCTTACTCTCACCACGGGTGATGCGATCGGCCAGCTCTTCCGGCGTGCTGCGCCATGCGTGATAGGTGTCGGCGATGGTGGCGATGTCTTCCAGCGTCAGCTCTTTGGTGGTGCGGCTGATCATGGTGCCCATGTCACGCGCATCAATAAACAGTGTTTCACCTTCGCGGTTACGGTAGCCGTGCGACAGATCCGCCTTTTTGTTTTTGGTGATAAACCACAAACAGACCGGAATTTGCGTGGTGAAGAACAACTGACCGGGCAAGGCGATCATGCACTCAACGATATCGTTTTCGATCATCTTGGCTCGGATTTCACCTTCGCCGCTGGTGTTCGAACTCATCGAGCCGTTTGCCAGCACAAAGCCTGCGCTGCCGGTTTCTGACAGCTTCGACAGCATGTGTAAAATCCAACCGTAGTTGGCGTTACCCGTCGGCGGCGTGCGATAGCCTGCAAAGCGCGGGTCATCGGTCAGCTCTGATTCGTTGCGCCAATCTTTCAGGTTAAACGGCGGGTTCGCCATGATGAAATCGGCTTTCAGATCTTTATGCTGGTCGTTAAAGAAGGTGTCGGCGGGTTTTTCACCAAGGTTACCCGACAGCCCACGAATCGCGAGGTTCATCTTCGCCAGTTTGTAAGTGGTGGCAGTGAGTTCCTGCCCGAACACGGCAATGTCTTTGCTCTTGCCCTGATGGCTTTGCACAAACTTCACCGACTGCACAAACATGCCGCCCGAGCCACAACACGGGTCGTAAATTTTACCTTGATAAGGTTCGAGCATCTCAGCCAGCAGCGTCACGATGCACTTGGGCGTGTAGAACTCACCACCACCTTTGCCTTCGGTGGCAGCAAATTTCCCGAGGAAATATTCATACACCCGACCGACCAGATCTTCTTCACTCAGGTGGCATTCATCGGCCAAAGTGTCGATGTTTTCGATAGAATCAATTAATGACGCGAGCTTCTTCACTTCCAGATTCTGGCGTGAGAAGTAATTATCAGGCAATGCGCCTTGCAGTGACGGATTACGTTTTTCAATGGTCGAGAGCGCGGTGTCGATGAGCACGGCAATGTCATCTTGCTTGGCATGCGCCTGAATAAACGACCAGCGGGTCTCTTCCGGCAGATAGAAGATGTTGTCTTGCTGATAGAAGACATCCATATCAACAAACGCTTCCTTACCATCTTTGATCAACGCATCGCGGCGGGCTTCAAACTTATCGCTGATGAACTTTAAGAACACCAGACTCAACACCACGTGCTTGTATTCTGATGACTCAACACTGCCACGGAGTTGATTGGCGGTGTCCCACAAGGTCTCTTCAAACCCTTTCTGTGTTTTCTTTGCCGGTGCTTTTGCCATGATCTGCTAACTGCCTGAATGATTTGACAGTAGTTTACCGAAAACAGCGTCAGATGGGGTGAGAAGATCGGGAAAAGTAGCTGAATGCAGCTTCACCCGTTCGAATTTGCTTCGACTGGTAAAAAATGGTGCCAGCGGTGTCTTTCATTGATGTGCAATCACTTTCAGCGAAAACGTAATCGCGGGCAGCAAATAAACTGTCGTGCACATAGACATAATTGCCATGACCGTTGCTTGCATAGATCAGTCAGCAGTTTGCCCCGATCACTAAACTCTTTACCATCTTCGGTAACAAATGGATATTGGTCACCAACTGTCACTTATGACGGTGCTGTTTCCTCAAAATAAAAAAGGCCAGTGATCTGAGATCGCTGGCCTTTCTTTAATAAAGATTAACGCTTATTTCTTCGGACAACTACCACACTGTTGACTGTGGATCTGCTGGAAGAAATCATTGCCCTTATCATCGACCAGAATGAAGGCCGGGAAGTTTTCTACTTCGATTTTGTAGATCGCTTCCATACCCAATTCTGGATATTCCACACATTCCAGACTCTTGATGCTCTGTTGTGCCAGCACTGCAGCCGGGCCGCCGATACTACCCAGATAGAAACCGCCGTGTTTATGACAAGCGTCGGTCACTTGCTGACTGCGGTTGCCTTTCGCCAGCATGATCATGCTACCGCCGTTTGATTGCAGCAAATCAACATAAGAGTCCATACGACCGGCCGTGGTTGGGCCTAAAGAACCTGATGCATAACCTTCTGGTGTTTTAGCCGGGCCGGCGTAATAAATAGGGTGATCTTTGACGTATTGCGGCAGACCTTCGCCTTTATCCAGACGTTCTTTCAACTTCGCGTGAGCAATATCGCGCGCCACAATGATGGTGCCTGACAGAGATAAACGCGTTGAAACCGGATATTGCGAGAGCTGAGCCAGGATCTCTTTCATCGGACGATTCAGATCAATCTGGACTGCCTCACCTTCCCCCTGCTGACGCAGTTCTTCCGGTATGTACTGACCTGGATTGGTTTCCAGTTTCTCGATCCAGATACCATCGCGGTTAATTTTTGCTTTGATGTTACGATCAGCCGAGCAGGAAACCCCCATCGCCACAGGGCAAGATGCACCGTGACGTGGCAGACGGATCACGCGGATGTCGTGCGCGAAATATTTACCACCGAACTGAGCACCCAGCCCCAGATTTTGCGCTTCTTTCAGCAGTTCTTGTTCCAGCTGCACATCACGGAACGCCTGACCGTGTTCGTTACCTTCCGTTGGCAGACCATCATAATAACGGGCAGAAGCCAGTTTGACGGTTTTCAGTGCGTTGTCTGCAGAAGTGCCACCGATCACAAATGCGATGTGATATGGCGGGCACGCGGCGGTACCCAATGTGCGCATCTTATCCACCAGAAAGTTTTTCAGTTTTTCTGGCGTCAGCAGCGCTTTGGTTTCCTGATACAGATAGGTTTTGTTGGCTGAACCACCGCCTTTGGCGATACACAGGAACTTGTACTCATCGCCATCTACGCTATACAGGTCGATCTGTGCGGGCAGGTTGGTACCGGTGTTAATTTCTTCATACATATCCAGCGCAACGGTCTGCGAATAGCGCAAATTTTGTTCGGTATAGGTATTGTAAACACCACGGGTCAGCGCGGCTTCATCGCCACCGCCAGTCCAGACTCGTTGGCCTTTTTTACCCATGATGATCGCGGTGCCGGTGTCCTGACAGGTTGGCAACACACCTTTGGCGGCGATCTCTGAGTTACGCAGGAATTGCAGGGCCACGTATTTGTCGTTTTCACTGGCGTCTGGATCGTCAAGAATCGAGGCGACTTGCTGCTTGTGGGAAGTGCGCAGCAAAAATGATGCGTCGTAGAATGCTTGTTGTGCCAGTAACGTCAAACCTTCCGGTGCAACTTTCAGGATCTCCTGACCTTCAAATTCACTGACTGAGACATGATCTTTCGTCAGCAGATAATATTCTGTTTCGTCTTTCGCAAGTGGAAACGGGTTTTGGTAGTAAAATGGCTTTTTCGACATTGCTCTACTCTCTTATCATTTCTCATCATTTTTATGATCACCCCAGCAGGAACCTTCTTCCTGCTGACAGCGCCGATTCAAATACAGCAACAGCCGCCTCGTAAGGCGACTGTTTATTTATCAGAACATCATTGCCATCCACGGATAGCCAATCAGTAACAAGGCCGCCAGAAAGATGGCACCGAAGATAGTGCCAAGGCGCCAGTAATCTTTTGTCGGCAGGTAACCACTACCGTAATAGATTGGGCTCGGGCCGGTACCGTATGGCGTAATAATGCCCATCACACCCAGAGATGTCACCATCAGCATACAGAACACTTGCATATTCATGCCCGGAATGGTCGATGCAATGGTCAGCGCGGCAGGCAACAACGCAGTGGTATGTGCGGTAGCACTGGCAAACAAGTAGTGCAGCAGATAAAACGCGAGCACAATCAGAATGGTTGCCACTGTTGGCGAAACACCGGCCATCAACATACCGCCTTCTTTACCTAACCACGCGATGAAGCCAGTAGTTGATAAACCATTCGCCAAGGCCACCAGCGTTGCAAACCAAAAGAAGGTGTTCCAGGCTGGTTTGTTACTGGTAATGTCATTCCATTCCAACACACCAGTCCACAGCATCAGACCGATGATGAGCAATGCAGCCAGTGCTGGCTCAATGACATTAGCCGCAAAAATCCACATGGCCAGCGCACAACAGACAAAGACTAACAACAGAATTTCGTTACGAGTCAGACGGCCCAGTTTTACTAATTCCGCACTCGCCCAACGAGGCACTTCGTCGTTAAATTTCACTTCCGGCGGATAGAAAATGTAAGCCAGCAGCGGCATGGTCAGAATCAGCAAAATACCGACCGGCAGGAAGCCGACGAACCAGTTGCCCCAGGAAATGTTGATACCGACGGTGCTTTTAACCAGTGCTAATGCCAGCAGGTTCGGCGCCAAGGCTGACAGGAACATCGAGCTGGTAATACAAGCCGCAGTGATCGCCACCCACATCAAATAGGAACCAATCTTACGCGCACTTGGGTCATTGGGTTTAGAACCATACAACGGTGGCAAGTTGGCAATGATGGGGAAAATAGTGCCACCACTGCGTGCAGTATTTGATGGAGTAAATGGTGCCAACAACAGGTCAGCAAAGGTAATGGCATAACCCAGCGTTAAGCTACGACGCCCCAGATGTTTCACCAAAATAAGCGCCAAACGACGGCCAAACTGGGTTTTGTCATAACCGGCGGCAAACATGAACGCACCGAAGATCAGCCAGACAGTCGAGTTACCAAATCCGCTCACTGCCCATTTGAATGATTCAGCCGCCAGTTTAAATTTAGGCGCAGCCATGTCTGCCGGGCTGAACAACACCCATTGACTGGTCAGTGCAATGGCTACGACTCCCGTCAGACCAATCACCGCACCAGGCATCGGCTCTAAAATAAGACCAACAATCACCCCGACGAAAATGGCAAAGTAATACCATGCGTAAGGTTGTAACCCTTCCGGAACCGGCACCAGCAATAACAGCAATGTCACCACAAATGGTGCTAGCATAAAAAAGAGGCGGTTTTTTTTACCACCAGATGCTTTATCAATCGATGAAGCATCAATTGGAGCGGTCATTTCATTCATAGTGTTTATCTACAGTAGTTAAGAAACTGGTTGTTTGGGTTCATGTCACCGTCTTTCATATCCGGAAATTCCGGAATCGCCAATTCACTCCGAGTTCGGAATGAATACCACTGGCAGGCTATGACATGTTCAATTAATTATGTGTGACTTGAGTGCTTATTTTTTAATTAATTTAATTACAAAATAGTGACAATTAGTTTTTCCTGATTGATGCGTTTAAATTATAACAAACAGCGCATTCCTCGCTTATATATTCAGTATAATCATTTTTAAAAAACGAGACATTTGATCTTGATCAATAATAATAAAAAACCAAGAAGGATAACAATATTAAAGCAAATATCTTTTTAGACTGAAATTTACTTAAACCTATAGATACAGAATCAGGTAAACAACAAAAAACAGAGTTAGATAAACTGTTTACAAAAGCATCACTCTTGGCGAACAAAAATCATTAATATCAATATCTTGAGATAAACAGACAAAAAGAATACGCTTAATTGAAAATAAAATGTTAACAAGTACACCTATTCTTTAGAGTAATGTTAAATAAATTAAGCATAAAAACACATATTTAATAAATGCTATTAATCAACAAAAAAAATAGTTTTGTAAATAAAGTAAGCAAGATTAAATGTGAAAATGAAATAATATTAATTGCATGCGTTAATTAAATTTAACCGACACTATTTGACTCTCAAAAATTCATGAGAGAAAGCCAAGTTAAAAATTAGTTTTTATTGCAATAAGAATTACCCCAATACCAGTCTGAAATTATAAAAACAATCTTCGGGAATCTGTTTCTTAAATCTACTGTTTCTTAAATCTATGAGTTTTTAGTTTGGAGTTGATAATTATGCACTCTCACCATGAAATTCTGAGTCAATTTACCCTTCCTAATGGCATACAACTTAAAAACCGTATCCTGATGGCACCAATGACCACTTGTACTGGCTATTTCGACGGTAGTGTGACCAATGAACTGGTTGAATATTATCGCGAACGCGCTGGCAGCATCGGTACGGTGATCGTTGAGTGTGGTTTCATCGATGACCGAGGGTTAGCATTCCCCGGCGCGATCGGTGTTGATCACGACAACAAGATCGAAGGGTTGGCAAAAATCGTCGAAGCCATTCAATCCAAAGGCTCTAAAGCCGTTTTACAGATCTATCACGGCGGCCGGATGGTCGAGCCTGAGTTGATTGGTGGCAGAACACCGGTTGGGCCAAGCGCAATTGCCGCACCACGCGAAGGTGCAGCGACACCTGTCGCACTGACATCCGAAGAAGTAGATGAGATGATCACCAAGTTTGGTGAAGGGGTTCGTCGCGCGATTAAAGCGGGCTTTGATGGTGTCGAAATTCATGGTGCCAACACTTACTTGATCCAGCAATTCTTCTCACCAAATTCAAATCAGCGTGATGATCAATGGGGCGGTTCTCGCGAAAATCGCGCCCGCTTCCCGCTGGCGGTGCTGGAAATTACCCAGAAAATGGTACGCCAGTATGCCGACCCATCTTTCATCATCGGTTATCGTTTCTCGCCGGAAGAGTTGGAAGTACCGGGTATTCGTTTCGATGACACCCTGTATTTGCTGGAACGACTCGCCGATCTCGGCTTGCATTACTTGCATTTTTCAATGGGCTATACATTGCGCCCATCGATTATTGATAAGCACGATCCGACACCATTGATTCAGAAATATACCGCGCTGCGTTCTGAAAAACTGGCACAGATCCCGATGGTCGGTGTGGGTGGTATCGTCAATAAATCTGATGCAGATGCCGCTATCGAACACGGTTATGACTTGGTTGCTGTGGGTAAAGCCTGTATCGCCTACCCGGATTGGACCGACCGTATCGCTCGCGGTGAAACGCTCGAACTGTTCATCGACAGCACCCAACGTGAAGCGTTGACCATTCCTGAGCCGCTGTGGCGCTTCTCGCTGGTTGACGCCATGATCCGCGATCTGAGCAGCATGCCAACCGGCAAATTCAAAAGCGGCGTGTTTCAGGAAAAAATTCAGGATGAAACACATGAGCTGATGCTCAATGTCAGCCTGGAAACAGACAGAATTGCCAACATCGAGTTGGAAACGACTAATGATCTGGATGTCACTTTCACGACCAGTTTTGAAGAGATCCGTACCCGCATTCTGGATGCTAACACCCCGCATGTTGATGCAGTTTCTGGTGCCACCACCCAAAGTGAAGCCGTGAAAAAAGCCGTGACCAAGGCCATGGCCAAATCTTGCAAAGCGATGGCATTGGAAGAAGGTGGCAGCCTGGAACCGCCTTATTATGACGTGGTGGTGATCGGTAGCGGCGGTACCGGTTTAGCGGCAGCGATTCAAGCCAGTGACCGCGACGCCAGTGTGTTGTTAGTTGAAAAAATGCCAACGATTGGTGGTAACACCATTAAAGCCTCGGTTGGTATGAATGCAGCCGGCACCCGCTTCCAAAAATTAAAAGGTATTCATGACTGCAAAGAGAAGTTCTATCAGGAAAGTCTCAAAGGTGGCCACGGCACCAATAATCCGGAACTGCTGCGTAGCTTTGTCAATAACGCACCGGAAGCGATTGAATGGCTGGCCGATCGTGGTATCGAGCTGAACGACATTACCATCACCGGTGGCATGAGCACCGATCGCACGCATCGTCCGGCTGACCGTTCTGCCGTGGGTGGTTTCCTGATCAGCGGTCTGCAACGCAACATCACTCAACGTGATATTGATGTAATGTTAGATACCGATGTGCTTGAGATTTTGATGGAAAACGGGGCAGTTAGTGGCCTGCGCGTGAAAAATGATGAGAATGAAGAACTCACTATTCGCGCGAAAAGTATCGTCATGGCAACCGGTGGTTTCAGTGCCAATCAGGAAATGGTGGTGAAATACCGCCCTGATCTGAAAGGTTTCGTGACTACCAACCACAAAGGCGCGACCGGTACTGGTATTGCGCTGCTGGAACAAATTGGTGCCGGCACCGTGGATATGGGTGAAATTCAGATCCATCCGACGGTTGAGCAAACCACGTCTTATCTGATCTCTGAAGCGATCCGTGGTGGTGGCGCCATTCTGGTCAATCAAAAAGGTGAACGGTTCTTCAACGAATTGGAAACGCGGGACAAAGTCTCTGCAGCGATCATCAATTTGCCAGAACATTACTCATACATCGTTTTTGATGAGCAGGTGCGCCGGAACAACAAAGCGGCCGATGAGTATATTGGCAAAGGATTTGTGGTCAGTGCTGATAGCCCACGCGTGTTGGCAGATAAACTGGGCCTCGACATGCATGCGTTTCTGGCAACATTAGAACGCTATAATCTCTTCGTTGAAAAACAGCACGATGCAGACTTTGGCCGCACCACGGCGCTGCGTCACCCGATTCATGAAGGCCCGTTCTACGCGATCCGTATCGCGCCGGGTGTGCATCACACTATGGGTGGCGTTACCATCAACGCCAACACAGAAGTGCTGGATGTGAACGGCAACGTGATCCCCGGTGTGTTTGCGGCGGGCGAAGTGGCTGGTGGTCTGCATGGCCGAAACCGGATCGGCGGTAATGCAGTCGCCGATGTTATCGTTTTCGGCACCATGGCGGGTCGCCACGCAGCGAACTGGGCAAAACGGTAATAACTGAAAGCCGGTGTGTTCCGTACAGCACACCGGCTTTACTCTTTCTATGATTTAGGGTGATCATGATGCCGGCAGAACAACGCGTTTATTCCTATTCTGCCGTGCTAATGGGCTCACCCATCCTGCTAAAACTCTTTGAAGATGACCAACACGCCGCCGCTGCAGTTTTTCGTCTGATTAAACAACAAGAAAATCTGCTGACGGTTAATCGTGCTCAGTCTCAACTCATGGCCGTTAATCATGCCGCTGGTTTGCATCCTGTTGTAGTGAGCCAATCAGTATTCGATTTGATCAAGCAAGCTAAAGCCGTCAGTTTACTTGCCGACAGTTGTTTTAATTTAGCGATTGGGCCACTGGTGAAACGGTGGAAGATCGGGTTTTCTGGCAACACAGTGCCATCAGCATCAGAAATTCAATCACTGTTGCCACTCACTCGGCCAGAGCACGTGATCCTGGATCCACAAACTTGTTCTGTTTTTCTGCAACAACCCGGCATGGAGATCGATCTCGGTGCCATCGCGAAAGGCTATATTGCTGATCGCGTGCGTGATGAACTACATCGTTTGGGCATTAACCATGCGTTAATCAATTTAGGCGGCAATGTGTTGACTGTGGGCGCACCCTTGCATGGTGCAACCTCATGGGCTATCGGGTTGAAGAGACCCTTTGGGGAAACAGATGCAACCATTGGCGTGATCGATGTGGTGGCAAAATCGGTAGTGACATCGGGCGTTTATGAGCGCTATTTTGAAATTGACGGCAAGATTTACCATCACATTCTCGACCCGAAAACCGGTTATCCGCTAGATAATGAGATCTTGAGTGTCACGGTCATCTCTGATGATTCGATTGATGGCGATATCTATACCACCCTGCTCTATGGCATGGGAGTCGAGAAGGCGCTGAATTACCTTGCTACCATTCCCCATATCGAAGCCATTTTTGTTACTAAACACAGGCAAATTATTCTCTCATCGCAACGGCAGTTTAAGTTTACGTTGCAGGATGACAGCTATCAGCAACTCTGACCACGATAGTGGATCTCTGCCGGTATTTGCTCAAGGATAAAGTCGATCAGTAATCGTAAACGGTGTGGCATGTTGACTCGATCACGATAAAGCAGATAAACGGTCGCTTACGCCCCTGCCATTCAGGCAGCACTATCTGCAATTTTCCAGCCGCGATATACGGCGCAACCATGGTTACAGGAAACAGCCCGATCCCTATTCCGGCCAGCACAGCGTTCATCGCTGTATGCAGATCATCCACCTTAAACCGGGCTTTAGCCGCAACATCAAAGTTGAACTCTTCCTGCGTAACAGAATGAATGAGACGCCAGTGCTGAACCGGCTTAGAAACCACCACCGGATAATGTATAAGCGCCTGCGGATGCGATAGTGATACCGCTGAATTCGTCGTCATTGCTGTGCTCATGCACAGGCAAAACGGGATATCAGTCAGGTGACGGACAATCCAGTCGGGCGTTGTCATCTCGCCAACGCGGATCGCCAAATCAACGTGATTCTCGATCAAATCAATATTTTTATTCGATATTGTCAGCTCAATATCAATCTGTGGATATTGCAGCATAAAGCGGCTCAATAACGATACAAACCACTGTTGGGCAAGATTAATCGGCGCCGCAACGTGTAACTTGCCTTTTGCCGACTGTTTCGCGCTATAAAGCTGGTGCGTGATATCATTCAACTCGTCAAATAACGGACCGCAACGTTCCAGATATTCTTCGCCGCTTTCGGTTAATGTCACACGGTGCGCGTTTCTTTCCAGCAACCGGACAGTCAGTGCATCTTCCAATACACTGATCCGGCGGCTGAGTGTCGAAAGCGGCACACCAGATTCTTGCGACGCTTTTTTATAACTGCCGGAGCGTGCCACCAGCCAGAATAAGCGCAAGTCATCTAATGAATAATCAGGTTTCATAATTGGAATCATTGATCTCATAAATGCTTATTTTAATCATAAATGAAATCAATAAACTGGCGGAGTGTTTTTTAACGGGAGTTACTTATGCAAACGTCACGTCAAACCACGACCGTGCTGTTATTGATCCTATGTGTATTTTTTTGGGGAAGTGTATTCCCGGTCGCTAAAATCATTCTCACTGATATGAGTAATGTTTCTCTGGCCATTCTGCGTTTTGTCATCAGTATTGCCGGGTTAGGCATCTATTGCCTGATCACTCGGGAAAAGTGGCCCACGCTGACGATACAGCACTATTTGGCCTTAACCTTACTCGGCATCATCGGGATCGGTGGATTTAATATGGGGCTGTTCAGCGGGTTAAAAACCACTACACCAACCAACGGTGCGCTGATCATGGCGTTAAGCCCGCTAACCACCACCTTGCTAAGTGCACTGATGGCAGGAAAATTACCCTCATTAAAACAGGGGATCAGTTTACTGGTCAGCCTGCTGGGTGTTTGCATCGTGATCACTCACGGTCATCTGTCACAGTTAGTGAAATTACAGATCAACCAAGGGGATTTATACATCATGGCGGCCATGCTGACTTGGTGTTGTTACACGCTGTTCTCTCAACGCATGATGACCGTGATGTCCCCCATTATGTTTACGCTAATCACCATGATTACCGGTACATTAGCGCTGCTGGTGATATGCCTGACATCGCAGGTTTCACCCATCGCTGAGATGCTGCAACTCCCCGCTTTTTCACTGATTTTGCTACTCTACATCAGTATTTTTGCGACAGTTCTCGGTTACTTGTTCTGGATAAACGGCGTTAAACATTTGGGGGCCGCGCGAACATCGGTGTTTTATAACCTGTTACCAGTCTTTGCCGCTCTCGTTTCATATCTGTTTGGTCAGCCACTGACCTTAGATCAGATATTGGGCATGGTGGTGGTTTTGGCTGGGTTGTCGATTTCCAAATTGAATCTGAATTTTCTGCGACAACCACAGCGGGAGATCTGAATCCATTAAACGGCGGCAAAACCTATTCCGCATGAACCCACCGTAATGAACCATCCGTGAGCCGTTCTTTTTTCCAGAACGGCGCACTGGTTTTCAGTTCATCAATCAGAAATTCACAAGCCGAAAATGCCGCCTTACGGTGCGCACTGGCAACCAGGATCAAGACGATTTGATCGTTAATGGTCAAATCCCCTACCCGATGGATCAGCGTGCAGCCTTGGATTGGCCAACGTGCGTGAGCTTCTGCCACCAGCTTTTCCAGGCTTAACTGGGTCATGGCCGGATAATGTTCGAGGTGTAATCCCGTGACATCGCTGTTTTGGTTAAAGTTACGTACTTTGCCGATAAAACTGACTATCGCACCAGTTTCCGGATTGTCACTAAGACGGGCATATTCCGCCGCTACATCGAAGTCTTCCTGCTGAACGAGAATTCGGTCAGTCATATCAACCTCCCGTTACCGGTGGAAAAAAGGCAACTTCATCATCAGCGGATAATGGCGTATTCCACGGTACCAGACACTGATTAACAGCCACCAGCAATGGGGATTCTTGTAGCGCTAATTGCCATTTATCGCCACGGGTGGCCAGTTGATCACGTAAGGCTTGAGCCGTTACAAACGGCTCACTGATGATTAGCTCATCAACCCCCACCAACTCGCGGGTTTGCGCAAAAAATAAGACTTTCATCCCTGACCTCTCTTTCACAAATTCAAATCGCTCAGTTTTCAGAGATCAATTCTCAACTGAAAAATCGCCAGACTTACCACCGGTTTTAGTCAGTAAACGCACCGACTCAATCACCATGTCTTTTTGCAATGCTTTACACATGTCATAGATGGTCAGCGCGGCGACTGATGCGGCAGTTAACGCTTCCATTTCCACCCCAGTTTTGCCGTTCAGTTTGCATAGTGTTTCGATACGCACCTGATTGCGTTCCGTGTCAGCAGTTAAATCGACTTCGACTTTACTCAGTGCCAGCGGATGACATAGCGGGATCAAATCAGAGGTCTTTTTCGCCGCCATGATGCCGGCGATACGCGCAGTGGCAAACACATCGCCCTTATGATGATCACCTGCCATAACAACACGTAGCGTTTCGGCTGACATCGACACGATGGCTTCAGCACGCGCGGTGCGGGTGGTGATCTCTTTATCACTGACATCAACCATGTGCGCTTCACCACTGCTGTTGATATGCGTCAGTTGGTTTTCAGTTAAACTCATGACTTTTCCTTAGCGACGCAGATGAGGTACGAAGTTGCAAGGTTTATGACGTGAATCGAGCTGCGACTGAATGATGTGATCCCAGGCAGTCCGACAAGCATTCGTTGAACCTGGCATGCAGAAAATCAGTGTCTTGTTGGCCATACCCGCCAGCGCGCGGCTCTGGATGGTAGAAGTGCCGATTTCATTAAAGGATACCTGACGGAACAGCTCGCCAAAACCTTCTATGGTTTTATCAAACAGCGGCGCAACGGCTTCAGGCGTGGTATCACGGCCCGTAAAACCGGTGCCGCCGGTGACTAACACCACCTGTACGTTTGTATCGGCGATCCAACGCGAAAGAATGGCGCGGATGTCATATTTGTCGTCAATGACGATCTGTTTTTCGACCAGATGATGCCCGGCGGATTGCAGATTATCGACCAGTGAGCGACCGGAGGTGTCTGTCTCTTCGTTGCGGGTATCAGACACGGTTAACACTGCAATGTTTAATGGCACAAAATCGGTTGCCGCGTGGCTCATAATAATTGTCCTTCATGATTATCCCCTTCGTACTTGAAGTTGCAGCGTCGTTGACAGCGTTCGCTCACCCCAATCACATAGTCTATCTATGCTCATGGGGATTCGCTCTCTTGTCGCCTTGCTGCAGCTCCAATTACTTTGGGTACGGTTTCGTTAAGACGCCGTTGGCATAACTGCCACTCTGCTGGCGTATTGGTGTTTTCAAAACAATATTGATATTTCGGCGATATCGGCAATTCGATGATAAGCGCGGCATGACAGAACTGATGCATACTGCGCTGATTGGCGGGTGTTTCTGGCGCTAATAATCCGGCCAGAATTTCACGGTTCGCATCGTTATTCAGCAGCAGTAATGGAAATTGCGCATCAGCATAACTGATACCATTCCCCGCGAAAGCAAATCGCATTAACAGCTGTAACAGCTCGCTGGTCATATATGGCATGTCGACCGGTAAAATCAGGAGTTTTTCGGTTTTACAGACCTCCAGCCCTGCGGCGATACCCGCTAATGGGCCAAGCTGGGCGCGATCAGGCACACTGCGTTGCCCATAATAATCGCCACTGATAAACACCTCTTTGCAACCTGACAATTCCAATAAACGAACCGCGCGGTTCAGTAGAGTTTCGCCATTAATTTCTAATAATGCTTTGTTGGTTCCCATTCGACTGGAACGACCACCGGCGAGCACTAATCCCGTTATCTTTTGCATGTTAGCCCCCGATGGATGCCAAATGTGGCGTGACACCACTGTTTCCCTGATGCAGGAAATGGGTTTCACGCTTATGAGTTAAACCGTCTACGATTCGCATTTGTAATTCCGTTTGCTGGCTGTCATCTTGCAATAAATCACGTAACGCAACGCCTTCTTCGCCAAACAGGCAGAGATGTAATTTACCGACCGCAGAGACACGCAGACGATTACAGCTGGCACAGAAATCTTTGCTATATGGCATGATGAGGCCGATCTGCCCCAGATAATCCGGGTGGGAAAACACTTCCGCCGGGCCATCCGTTTGCCCTTTCTGCTGTTGTAACCAGCCTTCACGCAGCAACCGCATTTTGATCGGCAAACCACTTTGATGATGTTTTTGGAAACGGGCATCCATCTCGCCGGTCTGCATTAATTCGATCAGGCGTAATTGAATAGGCTGGCCTTTGATCCAGAATAGGAATTGTGAGAGTTCGTGATCATTGAGGTTTTTCAGCAGAACGGAATTAACTTTGATCCGGTGATAGCCCGCAGTTTGTGCGGCTTCGATACCATCCAGAATTTCCGCGAGTTTGTTTTCACCGGTAATGAGCTGAAACTGGCGCGGATCGAGGCTGTCGATGCTGACATTCAGATCGCGCAGACCGGCGTCATACCATTGTGATGCACGCTCTTTCAGGCGATAGCCGTTGGTGGTCATCGCTACTTTTTCTATACCGGCGGTGTTGGCGACAGTTTCGATAATGGCGGGTAAATCGCGGCGCATGGAGGGCTCACCACCAGTCAGGCGGATCTTCTTCACGCCTAATTCGGCAAAGCCGTGCACCACCCGTCGGATCTCGTCGACAGTGAGGAATGATTTGCGTCCGTCGGGGCGGTAGCCATCCGGCAGACAGTATGTGCAGCGAAAATTACATGCTTCGGTCAGCGACAGACGCAGGTAATGAAAGCGGCGGGAAAAACCGTCTTCTAATATCATAAACACCTTTCCAAATTCGGGAGGCCAGTGCATTTCTTTACTGACCCTCGCAACATCGCTGCTGCTCGGCTGTATGGCCTTATCAGTGACTTAGGCAATACAGCTCGGTGTGTTTTGTTTGTTGAACCTGTTGTCTCATTTGTAAGACCGACACGCCGTGGATCCATCCTTGGAGGCTTGGGCGCCGCGTCCTGCGGCGCACAGTCGTCTTTACAAACAAGACAACAGATTCCTCTCGTTTGTGTATCTAAGGGCTACACCCACCCTCTGTTTGTTCTATTTTTCTTCATCCATCAAAGCAGATGAACTCATACTCTGAAGGCGACTGTGTGCCGCAGGGATGCGGCACTCAAGCCCCCATGGATGGGTTTACGGCGTGTCGATCTCAGAGTATGAGTTCGTCCGCTTTACCACCTGTTTAATGACTATCACCACAAATAGGACAATCACTATTCTTCTTTAATTTCATCGACCGGAACTGCCCGCTTAATCCGTCGATCAGCAACAACTGACCACTCAGCGGAGTTCCAGCATGGGTCAGTAATTTCAGGGCTTCCATGGCTTGCAAACTACCAACCACCCCCACTATCGGGGCCAGCACGCCAGCTTCGACACAGCTTTGCCCCGAATTAGCAGAAGTTGAGTTAGAAAAAAACTGGCTGAAGCAGTGGTAGCAGGGTTCATCTTGCAGCCAGCGAAAAACGGCAACCTGACCTTCAAAGCGGATCGCTGCACCAGAAACCAATGGGGTTAGCTGATGAAAACAGGTCAGATTTAATAAATTTCGGGTATCCAGATTATCGCTACAATCGAGCACCAGATCGTGTGCCGCCACCAGCGACAAAACAGACGATTCATCCAGATAACGTGGGATCACTTCAAACTGACAATTCGGATTTAACACCGCTAAAGTCTGCCGTGCGGATTCCGCCTTGTTCATGCCAATACGGGCATCGTGATGTAACACCTGCCGTTGCAGATTACTCACATCAACCGTATCACCATCCACCAGTGTAAGTTGCCCGACACCAGCGGTAGTCAGATATTGCGCGGCGGCACAGCCTAATCCGCCTAAGCCCACGATCAGCACACGTGCATTTTTCAGCGCCGTCTGGCCGTCAATATCCACGCTACGCAGATTGATCTGACGGTGATAACGCAGCAGCTCCTGATCAGTCAGCTCTTTCATGCACCACCTCAGTTCACAATCTCGTTAAATAATTCAATGGAAACGGATGAACCCGCAGGTACATCTTTTTCCACGATAACGAAACAATTGGCGGCACACAGCGAGGTGAACATACCGGAACCTTGTGCACCGGTGGAACGCACGGTGATCAGCCCATCAGCGTTTACGCTGATCAGCCCACGTTGAAAATCGACACGGTTTTTGGCACTGCGGAAATTGTGTTCCGCCATGGCAGGAATGCGTAATGGTGCAACAGAGATTTCACCCGCCAGTTTGCGTAATGCCGGTTGCACCAGTTGATAGAAAGTAACGAATGCAGAAACCGGATTTCCCGGCAGACCAAAGAAATATTTCTCTCTGATTTTGCCATAAGCAAAGGGTTTGCCCGGCTTCATCGCCACCGACCAGAAACCCACTTCGCCCAGTTCCAGCAGCAGATCTTTGGTGTAATCGGCTTCACCGACGGAAACACCACCCGAGGTAATAATGGCATCGGCAGATTGTGCCGCCTGCATAAAGGTATCGCGCAGTTGTGCCGGATCATCAGGAATGATGCCCAGATTCAGACATTCAATGCCCATCCGGTTCAACATGGCTTCGATACCATAGCGATTAGAGTCATAGATTTCGCCAGCTTGTAATGGCGTGCCCGGCAGTTTCAATTCATCACCCGTGCTGAAAATGGCAACTTTCAGACGGCGACGTACTTTCACTTCCGGCAAACCCAGTGTCGCCAGTAACGGTAATGCGCGGGCATGCAGACGAGAACCGGCTTTTAATACCACATCACCGGTACGAATTTCCTCGCCCAGATAACGAATGTTAGCTTTGGCTTTTGGTGGCTGAGTAAACAACACGCCTTCCGAAGTTTGCGCCGTGTGTTCCTGCATGATCACGGTGTCTAACCCCGCAGGTACCTGCGCACCGGTCATGATACGTAAACAAGCACCGGCAGGAATATCACCCGTAAATGGTTGCCCCGCCAATGCCGTTCCGGCAATGGCTAACGTTAGTCCATCTGCCCATTCCGCAAAACGAAAGGCATAACCATCCATCGCGGAATTGTCGAACGGCGGCATATTCAGCGGAGAAAGCACGTCCTCCGCTAAGATATGCCCCTGAGAATGAGCCAGAGACACCGTGACGCACTCGCTAACCGGCGTGATTTGCGCCAGCATTGTGTTTAATGCTTCCTGAACACTCATTGCACCTGCATCACAGCAACTCATTTCGACTTCCTTATACCGCTTTTAACCAGATCTCTTCGCCGCGCACTTCCACCGGCCAGCTCTTCACTGCAACGCCCGGAGCATCTAAACAACGCCCGTCCGCCAAAGCGAAATGCTGTTTATACAGGGGAGACGCGACACATAATTCACCCTGAATATCACCAACGATGCCACGGGATAACACAAACGCTTCACCCAGCGGATCCCAGTTATCCAGTGCATACACCGACGGTATTTCATTAGGGATATAGAACACCGCAACCTGTTTGCCTGCTACTAATGCAGTACGGCCAGAATGTTCCACCAGATCGTTTACTTCACAGATTTTTTGCCAGCTCATACCAGCTCCTTAATCAAAATAAGTTCTTCATCTTGTTTCGGAATTGCCTGCTCACGAACGATTTGACGCGGTGGCATATAGGCTTCATCACTGTTCACAAATGGCGCAAAACGCTTCATTTTTTCCGGGTCTTCCAGCGTGGTTTTCCATTCACACTGATAGGTATTGATCAGGTGCTGCATCTGCTCTTCCAACTCAGCCGCAATGCCCAGTTTGTCGTCGATAATGACCGATTTCAGGTAGTCCAGACCGCCTTCCATGTTTTCCATCCACACGGAAGTACGTTGCAAACGATCACCGGTGCGGATGTAAAACACCATCAGACGATCGATGTATTTGATCAGGTCTTCATCACTGAGGTCGGTAGCGAACAGATCGGCATGACGTGGGCGCATACCGCCGTTACCACATACATACAGGTTCCAGCCTTTTTCAGTGGCGATCACACCAAAGTCTTTACTTTGTGCTTCGGCGCATTCA
>NZ_OY781389.1 GCF_963676665.1 uncultured Tolumonas sp. | reverse complement strand
GGTCCGCAACCGGTGCGGTCTGGTCCGCCAGTGTGGAGACGTTCCCCGCCGCATCGGTGATTTGTGCCGTCACGCTCGCGCCCGGTGCCACTTCCACGTTCACCGCGCCCGCGGTGAGTTCGGCCGCTGACACGCTGTACGCCACGCCATTGATGCTCAGACTGTCCGTCGCCGCAAAGTCTGTCGGCAGGTGGATGGTCGCCGTGATGGTGTTCGCGGCACCCTTCGCCACTTCCGCGGCGTTATAGATGCCATCCGAACCGGTGCTTTCAAACGTGATCGTCGGCGCCTGCGCGCTGAGGTCCGCAACCGGTGCGGTCTGGTCCGCCAGTGTGGAGACGTTCCCCGCCGCATCGGTGATTTGTGCCGTCACGCTCGCGCCCGGTGCCACTTCCACGTTCACCGCGCCCGCGGTGAGTTCGGCCGCTGACACGCTGTACGCCACGCCATTGATGCTCAGACTGTCCGTCGCCGTAAAGTCTGTCGGCAGGTGGATGGTCGCCGTGATGGTGCCAGCCGCGCCTTGCGCCACTTCCGCGGCGTTATAGATGCCATCCGAACCGGTGCTTTCAAACGTGATCGTCGGCGCCTGCGCGCTGAGGTCCGCAACCGGTGCGGTCTGGTCCGCCAGTGTGGAGACGTTCCCCGCCGCATCGGTGATTTGTGCCGTCACGCTCGCGCCCGGTGCCACTTCCACGTTCACCGCGCCCGCGGTGAGTTCGGCCGCTGACACGCTGTACGCCACGCCATTGATGCTCAGACTGTCCGTCGCCGTAAAGTCTGTCGGCAGGTGGATGGTCGCCGTGATGGTGCCAGCCGCGCCTTGCGCCACTTCCGCGGCGTTATAGATGCCATCCGAACCGGTGCTTTCAAACGTGATCGTCGGCGCCTGCGCGCTGAGGTCCGCAACCGGTGCGGTCTGGTCCGCCAGTGTGGAGACGTTCCCCGCCGCATCGGTGATTTGTGCCGTCACGCTCGCGCCCGGTGCCACTTCCACGTTCACCGCGCCCGCGGTGAGTTCGGCCGCTGACACGCTGTACGCCACGCCATTGATGCTCAGACTGTCCGTCGCCGCAAAGTCTGTCGGCAGGTGGATGGTCGCCGTGATGGTGTTCGCGGCACCCTTCGCCACTTCCGCGGCGTTATAGATGCCATCCGAACCGGTGCTTTCGAACGTGATCGTCGGCGCTGTGATCATGGTATCTAGCGTAAAATTCAGAGTCGTTGCCGCAGAGATATTACCTGCAACATCCACCTGGCGTACCGCCACAGTGTTATCACCTTCTACCGCACTGAAGCTGTTGGTCCAGGTTTGGCCACCGTCAGTGCTGTATTGCACACTGGCACCCGATTCCAGGTTACCAATCGTTAATGCGCCGCTGTTGGTGTAGTGATCGCTGGCGCTGCTACCGCTGTCTGTGGTCAACACAACACTTGGGGCTGCCACCGTGGTATCTAAAATGGCACTGGCACTGCCGTTGGGTGAGGTGTTGCCTGCTGTGTCAGACAAGGTTGCAGTCACCGTTAATGTACTACCCTCACTCGGTTTACTGACGCTGGTATCGTAATGCCCCGAGATTAAATCATCTGCGGTCAGCACATACGTCTGAGTGCTGCTACCATCGCTAATAGTAAGGACATCACCAATGATGGCATTGGCAGGCAAGGTGATCCGGATCGAAGTCAGATCACTGTTACCTTGTTCACTGGCATTGATATAACCATTCCCGTCCACATCCGTCAGGATAATAACACCTGGGGCATTTGGTGCAGTCTGGAGGGGTGCATTAGGCGATGCCAACGATGCGTCTGAAATAGAGGAAACCGTACCGGTCGTATCAAAACCAGCTTCAGCGATCGTTACCGAGCTAGTTCTTGTAACAGAAACAAACCCTTCATTACCGCTACCAACCCCCGAACCCGCGTCAATCGTGCCGCCCGCTGCTGCCGCTTCAAAGAGTTTGGTTGGATCTTCGCCAGAGAGGATCGCTTTTTGATACTGAGCAATGTCAACATCATTTCCCGGTGGGGTGACCGCAACAACAGAGGGATCATCGGGGAGTTGATCTGCTGCAATAACCTGAGTTTGCGATGTATTGACATCTTTTAATGTTAATTGCGCACCATCATCAAACACCAATACCGCCCCTGGTTGGATCGTGTCACCAGCATGTAGCTCTCGAAACGTACCATCGGCATTTTTGATTTTAACCACACCAGTTATGTTGCTGATCAGCGATATTTCGGTCACAGTTTTAGTCGGCACAGTGTTATTCCTTGAAGGTGCAATTAATGCAATTTAACAAATGTTATCAGGTTATGATCAAAAGAATGCTTCATAAATCAGATAGGTAACATCATTAACCCGTATAATCGTTCAAAAAAATCGAATAAAAAAGGTCTCACACGAGCGTATAGGCACCAATCGAACCCAACGGTTTCCCCTATTCCCGCCATTTGCCAAAAATCGAATTAAATCCATTTAAATCAAGTTATTATACAAAATCACTCATATCGTCTGAGACCATTTTTTGCCTGAAAGCCCAAATTTGAGACAAACATTCATGGTCAGAATAGGATGTTTTATATTGAATTTTTTCAATTATAACCTCGCGCCACTCAGCGCCGCGGCTGGGGTTGACGTGTTGTCAGGTTAATGTCCACTTAGATGCCCACGCTAATGCGAAGAGCATATCGATCACGAAAATTACAGTCGCAAAATCAGTACCTGATGAGATACCGGGTACTACGGCCACCTGCGTCAGTTTTAGTTAAGCAACCAACTTCAACCAAATGAGCAAGATGGCGTGTTGCAGTTGCCCGGCTCACCTTGGCGACTTTCTGATATTGACTGCTGTTGTGATCCCTAATTCGAAGTCACCATCCAACAAACGCTTCAACACACGGAGCTGCTCTGCTGACAACTTTGTTTGGTCAACTTTCCGCCAGAAATTGGTTTTAGCAACGGTTTGTTCGATGCTTTGCATGGCACTCACTAATGTTTCGTGCAATGTAGTAAAGAACCAAACTAACCATGGGGTGAGATCCATCCGCCCTTTTGTGTTGTCTCTAAGATTTCGTAATATGATTTTTTGTGAGCAAGAATACTGACCGACATCGCATAAAAACGGATCGACAATTTTTCGCCTTGCGCCAAAGCCAGATCGGTAAGAAGACGAGTAATACGGCCATTACCATCATTAAGCGGATGTAGCGTCACGAACCACAAATGAGTGATTGCCGCGAGAAATAAGGGGTCAAATTCAACATTAGTTCTCGAATCTGTTGATTTGCGCTTAAAACTGACCCACTTTTTGCGTTGAATTTTGACCCACCCTAATTCACTATTTTACGGGTTTGGGTTGTGGATAAACCGGTGTCTTTTTCTCCTTTTTCCCCTTGGTTGAACTTTCTTTAAAACGATAGCTGTCATTCCCAGTTTCAACAATATGGCAATGGTGTGTCACCCGATCTAACAGGGCTGTTGTCATCTTCGCATCACCAAATACATTCGACCATTCCGCAAAATTCAGATTGGTCGTGATGATCATGCTGGTACATTCGTATAGTTTACTCATCAAGTGAAAGAGTAAGGCGCCACCCGTTTGACTAAAGGGTAAGTAACCCATTTCATCCAGTACAACTAAGTCGGTGTGCATCAATCTGGCCGCGATTTGTCCTGCTTTGCCTTGCTGTTTTTCTTTCTCCAGCGCATTCACCAATTCAATGGTCGAAAAGAATCGAACGCGTCGGTGAAACTGTTCAATGGCCTGTATCCCGATGGCGGTAGCAAGATGGGTTTTACCGGTTCCCGGGCCGCCCACTAAAACCACATTTTGTGCATTATCCATAAAGTCACCTTGGCATAGTTGCCGGATAAGCGCCTCATTAGCCATGCTCTCAGTAAAGTTAAAACCATTCACATCTCGATAGGCAGGAAACTTAGCGGCTTTTAATTGATAGGCCACCGAGCGAACTTCTCGCTCTGCCAGTTCTGCTTTCAATAAATGATCTAATACCGTGATGCTGGCCTGAAATGCCGGTGAGTCTTGTTCCGCAAGATCTGCCAGCGCGTGAGCCATGCCATATAACTTCAGTGATTTAAGTACGGGGAGCATGGCATTAGTGAGCATGATGATCTCCTTGCAGTCTCAGATTGTCATAGCGGGTCACGTTAGCCAACGGCTCGATCTTCAGTGTCAGCTCGGGTGGGACATCTATCGGTGCCAGCGGTGTTTTATCCAGTAATCGACTCAAAATATTGAGGACAATTTGCTTCGAGGGTGCGCCCGTCTCCAACGCTAATTCAACTGCCGTCAATACATCCTGTTCATCGTGCAGCAATACCAGCGCTAAAATGTCCACCATCTCCCGATCACCTCCTATGCGCTTGAGTAGAATGGATTGCAATGTCCGGAAGGCTTGAGGCAATTCGACAAACGGCGCACCGTTACGCAATGCCCCCGGCTTTCGCTGTAATACAGAGAGATAATGTCGCCAGTCGTAGATGATGAGTGGGTGTTCATGTTTGCGATTAAACAACCGTTGATGGACCGCGATAATGCCGCCTTCTGCAATCACCTCGAGACGGTCATGATAAATGTGCAAACTCACCGGGCGGTTGGCAAATGACGAGGGCACGCTGTAACGCGTGCGTTCAAAGGTCAGCAAACTCGTGGGAGAGATCCGCTTTGTTTGCTCGACGAATCCATCAAAAGGCTGGCCAACTGGCATCAGGAAGGGACGTTCATCATCCAGTGCGGCCTGGATTGTTCTGGCTTCAGTAGGATGGGTTGATTCATGCCAGAGCGCGACACAACGTGCAGCCAACCAATCGTTCAATGCCGTCAGTGACGGCATCTCAGGCACTTTTTGCCACAATCGTCGCCGGGCATCCTGTACATTCTTCTCGATCTGACCCTTTTCCCAACCGGCGGCTGGATTACAAAACTCAGCATCAAACAAATAGTGACTAACCATGGCCGCAAACCGGGCATTCACATCGCGCTGCTTACCCTGTTTTACCTTATCTACGGCGGTCTTCATATTGTCGTAGATGCCCCGTTGTGGAATACCACCCCATGCCGTAAAGGCATGGTAATGCGCATCAAACAGCATCTCATGGGTTTGCAGCGGATAAGCGCGAACGAAGAAAGCACGGCTGTAACTCAATTTACAATGAGCAACTTGCAGCTTGACGCGTTCACCCGCAATTACCGCCCAATCCTCGCTCCAATCAAATTGAAATGCTTCGCCGGGCGAAAACTGCAAAGGGATATAGGTGTGCTTGCTAGCACCGTGAGTGGATTCTAATTGCCGACGACGCCACTCGCGGGCAAATACCGCTACGCGATCATAGGAGCCATCAAAACCGAGGGTACATAAATCAGCGTGCATCTGTTTGACGGAGCGGCGTTGTTTACGAGAGGTTCTGGCTGCATCGGTTAACCACTGCGTCAGTTTATCGGTAAAAGCATCGAGTTTACTGGGTGTTTGCCGTTGAGGATAAAGGGGTTCAGCAATCTCAGTTCTGAGATAACGGCGAACTGTATTGCGGGAAAATCCGGTACGGCGGGCGATCTCCCGGATCGAGAGTTTATCGCGGAAATACCAACGTCTGATCTTGCTCAAAATGGCCACGTTAATCACTCCTAACTCCCGCTCATAAAATAAGCAGGATAGTCTGTTTACGTGGGTCAAATTTCGACGCAAATATGTGGGTTTAGTGGGTCAGTTTTAAACGCAAATCAACACCCACGGGTTAGCAATGATAATCCCTACTCAGAATCTTTGTTCCGAACGATGAAATATTGCCCACAATGGCCATCGAAAGGGTTTGGTTCTCTGGATGAAGTACGGCAATGGGATCATGACTTTGTCCGTTGGTATAACGAAGAACACCGACATAGTGGTATCAAATATGTCACGCCAGGTCAGCGGCATCGAGGCGAGGATTGCGAACTTTTAAGGAGACGAGATGAAGTTTATCGCGCAGCGAAAAACAGACATCCCAAACGATGGACATCACAGACAAGGAACTGGGATATGACCAAAGAAGTACACTTAAATCCATTAAAACCCAAGAGAGCCGCATGAACAGAAAAAGATAACAACAGACGCGACAACTACCTTGAAAAACGCCGTCGTTCATGGCAGGGAGGATGTCAATCTGCAATGCATTGGCAGTCACAGTTGTTTACTTTCAAGTCCGCAAATACCGCATTCCTGATAGCAGCTTAGCCAACGATAAATACTTCCATGACGGGAAGATGGAAACAAACACCTGTATCCCGCCAACTGAGGTGAAATATCAACGCCGCATTAGGCGATCTTCTTGTTTCTTAGGCCTCCCTACCATGAACAACAGAGAGGATGTCAAGCCTTAATAAGTAAAGCATTATCAGCCCTACGTTCTTCCAAAATTTCTTCTATTGTGCGAATGGTTGTTTTGCTGACTCCAACCTGACTTGCGAGCAATGAAAACTGGCTGATAGATTCCACGACCTCGAAAATACACTGTTGCGCTTCTTTCCACGAAGCAAAACCAGCACTAGCAGCTAGCTTTTGCATGGTTTTTAAAGGCGGTTTTTTTCCATGTCCACCAAATGCGGTTGCATGTTCATTAAACGGATGTGGACTAAAGGTAACATCAAAGAAAGGAGCTACGTTCCAATCACCAAAATCACTTTGTAAAAATGCCCAGTTTTTACTGTGATCATCCTGATTTGCTGCGAATAAATTAAATACTGCCCGACGAAATTGCAGCTGACCAACACTAGGGGATTTACAAAGCTGCCGACTGGCCTTGATCAGATCCAGATAATCAAGACTTGGTGTTCGAAAATCAGCATCCAACAAACCACAGACACTATGCATATGTAAACGCCCAGCACCTTGTCCTGTTAAAAGATAATCAAAGCGTTTGACCGCAAGCCATGCAATCGCCCCCGATTGTTCTGGAGCAAAGATCAGTTGCCATGCAGGCGGTTGACAATGTGCGTTTTCAGCCATTTGTAAATACACGGCTTCACAAAGACCTTCTTCATGTCCAAGTGGTAGATTTCTGGAGGTGAATTTCACTAACCATGATTCGTCTTCTGGTGCGGCATAAGTCCGGCACTTCTGCGGCTCCCCTTGACGCATAAAGATTTGTGCTTTAGGTCTGGCACCTCCAGAGCTCCCCACAGCCACCAAGGTGGCCAGAACGTCTTGCGTTTGCCCAACCAGTTCCTCGTGGATCGATTGGTCAAAAAGCGTTTGTGCTTCAATTCCTAAAACGGCCAAATCTAGTTCTTGATGTACTGATGTTGAAAATGTTGATTCAGGCGAAAAAGATAATGCCCCCATACCTTGTGAACCAACAAACGCTAGTCTGTCCATTGCTGTCACTTGACCAGGCAATATTCCATGCTGGCGATACATGCGATCTTGAAGTAGTAAACCCCAGCCATCCGGTAAACTATCAGCAAAGACGCCATGTAAACCAAGATTCGGTTGTTTCGGCGCGAGCTGCAATGTTGTGTTCGGCTTTAGCGTAAAAGGAGACAGGTTGCCGAATTGAGCCAGATATTCTGGCTCATACTGAAAAAAAACACCTTGCCGGTTCTGTGCCAACGTCCCGACAAAAACATGCGTGCCCGTTGACAATGTCCTATGTACCCACAATTTTTGGATGGGTTTAAAACTCATCATTGAGTACCTCATCAATGGTTGTCGGCACAGATGATTGTTGTATCAGTGTCAGTTCATATAAACGCTTTAAATCATCTAAAGACTGCCAAAGCAGTAATAACTGGCGAAACGAAATTTGACCTGTGAGTTCAAATTTTTTGATAGTCGGAGCTGGAACGCTGCTTCGCTCGGCAAGAGCTTGACGAGACATTTTTGCTGTTTCGCGAAGATGTCGTAAATGCTTGGCAAACGCCAGACTTACATCTGTATCATCGATGAGAAGAAAACGAGACATATGAAAACCATAATGGATATAGTTATATCCATTATAGACAATAGGTTGCATTAATGGATATAACTATATCCATTAATGCAACCTATTGTCCGGTGCTCATGAATTATCGCTCAACAACCCACCCAGTCCAAGGATCATCCGAAATTTGAGGCTGATCATCTTGATATGGATTTTGTGTTGGATGAACTTAATGCTGTTGCAGGACTTGAGATCCTCTCTGCCGTGAACGATAGGGATCCCTACTGAAGTTAAACGCGAAGGACTGACTTGCGTCGGTGGACTCCTGCTCAACACTCAGATTGTTTCGTAACGTCAACTACACACTTAATGTTCTGCACAATGTCCTGTGCCATTGCATCATCGATCGCGAAGTTATGATCTGTATCGAGAAATAACAGCGTGATGTTATTACTGAGCTCATAGCGGTTTTTTATTTCTATCCCTCCATACTCATCTTGGATCCCCTGAATAATAAGCATCGGTGTTTTTAACTGGGCCAAATGAGCATATCGAGCAGGTTCATCATCTTGCTCGGGATGTTTGAAGGGGTAGCCAAGACACACGATCTGCTTCAGATTTAGCTCATCGGCAATCAAGGATGCCACACGCCCGCCTGATGAACGCGCCAGCACAATAGTTTGTTTCGCGCCACCATGTTTACGGATGGTTTTTTTGAGTGACTCACAGCGAAATGCGACTGAATTGTTCTTTCTTTTATACAGATAGACAAAATAAGACGGATGCAACAAACCATAAACGATCTGGATCAGCCGTAAGTGGCACTTTTTTATTCGTGGGGAAAAAATTTTACATTTTTGCTCTATCTTACGAAAAAAATAGATCACGGGTGCCGCCGGATCTTCCCAGATGATTTCAATGCAGTTATTTTTTAGTTGCTGTAGTAGAGCCAGATTTAAAGCTTCATCTTTTTGCCAATCATCACGACCAACCAACAGTAATCGAGTATTTTCTCTCACATAAGATCTCCGCAGTCGAAAAACAGGACCTTAAGCTAAACTGAAAAATATGGATCTTCACTGGTTTTGTATGCCGTGGATCGAGTATCTGCAGTCAATACAAGTTGCATCACGGGATAACATTCAACGCAGATGATCTGGCGACCGTGTTGATGAGTTAAAAACATGATCGTCAACGATGATAATGAACGTTAGATCATCATCAAGAGATCCATATTGACTAACATACAGTAGCGACCGGTTCTCGTGCAATAAACCTATATATAGAGATCTCATTATGTTCTGTTTGCCTCATCACGCAGCAGATCCCCGGCCCCCAAAAAAATGGCTGTTCACGATACGCCGGGATCTACAAGCGACGGCATCGCATGCCGCCATTAAGAGTTTTTCCCGCAGGATCTGAACAGCACAATGAATGATCGCAGGTCTTTATCATTCAATTTGGCTTATGATGCTGTTGATGTCATTAATCGTGAGAAACAGTAAACCGGTCAGTGTATGTTTCCAACAATACAGCCAATTTAGTCAATGAGACGAGGTGACTATTGACTGATCTGATGGATTGGTTGTTATCCTCAGACATCCTTGCAACGTATTCAACATTACGTGCAGCTTCACTCATCGCACCGGTCTGACTGCTCAATGCATTCATGACATCACGAACAGAATCCATGACACGTAGATTTTTTTCCGAAATGGCATGCATCCCATGGCTGGCTCTTTCTGCTGCAGCCACGCCACCACTGACATGTTCTACACTCGCATGAATTTGCTTAACAACAGACTGCGTGCCTAATTGGATGGATTTGATCATCGAATCAACCTCACGAGTAGATGCAGCGGTCCGCTCGGCGAGCATTCTAACTTCATCGGCAACAACTGCGAATCCTCTTCCTGTCTCACCAGCACGAGCCGCTTCAATCGCCGCATTAAGAGCAAGTAAATTCGTTTGATCGGCAATTTCTTTAATGGTGGTCACAATGGTAGAAATAGCGTTCGATTTATCGCCTAATGTAGTTATCTCTGTGGCAACCTGATTTACTTCATCAGAGATCGTATCAATATTAGCAATCAAGGCATTGATCAACGTAACGCCATGTTGTGCGGTCTCCTCAGCTTCAGATGTAATGGTTAAAACATGTTCTGAATTATGAGAGATCTGCTGAATAGTTGTCGTCATTTCTTCAACGGTAGCTGCTATTGATGCAGCGGCATCACTTTGCGTGTTTGATGCGTTTAGAACCTGTGTACCAAGTTGATTCACTTCATCAGAAACGCTATGAAGCTCGTGAGTTCCCGATTGGATTTTTTTGATCAGATCGTTTAACTGGCGGCGCATTACCTCCATCTGTCCCAGTAAACTGTGTTGCCTATCCGCTTTAATGGAGACTGCTTCAGCTAAATTACCATTAGAAATGGTAGAGACTACGGATGCAGCAACCATGGGTTCCCCACCTAGCATTATTTTGATCGACGAATAAATCCGCCAGATAAACACGAAGCAAATTAAACCAAGAGCCAATACGACAGCAATTTCAATTCTGTAGATCGTCGATTTTTGTTTTGCCGTATCTTGTTCAATTACATTATTTTGTGCATTCGCATCCGCCAGTAATTTATCAACTACTTTTCGATGTTGGTTAAACGCATCCTCTAATAAATTTAGCGTGTCATTGCCAGGCTTTTTATTATTAGCCTCAATAAAGGGAATAATTTGCGAATTAGCTATTGAAATGAACCGTTCCGCTGTCGGAAGTACGCTAACAGCGATCTGCTCTTTTACTAATGGCTCCAGTGTAGATGTTTCCCATTTTTTATTTGCGGATTTAAATAATTCAACGTCGTTTTCGTAGGCTTCTTTGTAGGTTTCACGAGTGATATTGTTTTCTGAATGTTGTACAAAAAGCTGCAATTGAAATGCCGCATCAACCAGATACATAGGCGGCGGCATGATATCGGCGACCAGATCCTGATTGGTTTTTAATCGCTCGTAAACTGGACCATTTATTGAAATCTGCCTAATACTGTAAATGCTAAAGAGCGCTAAAAACGCTAATCCAAACAGTGCGCCAGTTATGAGAAATAAAAATTTATTCTTGATAGTGAGGCGATCAAACCAAGATAAATTGGTGTGTACATGATTAACATTGTGTCTATCGTTATAACTATCCATGTTTATATTCCGTTTTTATTCTAAATAATAAATATCTTGCACCTATACAAAGCTAACGACCTTGATTTGTCTAAAATAACTTGCCATACAATCACATATGAATTCAATAGAAATGCCAGCTATAGCCAGAATATCTTTAAATAATCTTAATATGTTTCACGGCGTTCAACGTTAACATTTACCAGAATCAACCATTTCAAGGGATTACATAACTGTTTTTTTATAATCAAAGCTTATGAGTGAAAGATGAAGGTAATTTTTAGAAACCAGTAAACATTGAGATACATCACTGTTTATATTTCAAAAAACATAATAAAAATGGTCTTCAAGCATATTTTATGCAGAAGCAATGTGTTATATATTTTATATCTATCTGACATTAAAAATTCATGAAACTTTCATTTACTTTGAAGAAGTTTCATTTTCCAAAAAAACGAAAATAGAAAACAGTACTAAATAAAATCATACATAATTTAAAATATCTGTAGGATATTCGCCATGCAAAAGCCCCCCTCAAATGAATTATTGGAAGCCAAACAAGGCTCAGCAACTAGTTTAACTGAAGATGATCATGTGTGGTTGGGTCTCGTTCCCAGTCAACGTTTACCACCAAATTTCGTAGACATGGATGCCAATGCACTGCGGCTGTTATTTATCATCAGCATGGTTCCGATGGATGTGTTTAGTGCCGCAACAGATTATTTTGATGGTAACGAACAAAGTGCTATTCATTGGTTATGTTCTGCGGCAATCGCATTAGGTGGACAACGCCCAATTGATGTCTGTAAGACCGAGGAAGGACAACAGGCGGTTCTGAAACTGATCGGACAGCTAAACTATGGCATACTTTCCTAGCCAAATATCAGCTCAATGCGGTCAAGACGTGCTGCCAATCGATGTAAGGATCGCATTGCTCGCCGCATAATGCCGAATCATTTTGTTTGACCCCGATAAACGGACCCAAAAGCGCGTCAAGCCCCTAACTTTTAGGGAGGAGAAAGATAGCGCAATCTGCGAAGCAGATTAATGTGGCCTATCTTGTTGCTCAATGTAACGTTTCAAAACTTCAATCGGTGCACCGCCTACTGAACACGCAAAGTAGGATGGCGACCATAGCGCATCTTTTCATATTATCCCTGCCAGTAGTCCGAAAGTAGAGCAGGTTTGCGAATAAGAGAATGGGTTTGTTCTGAGTGCGGAGCGGAACATGATCGTTATATTAATGCATCAAAAAATATTCTCGCGGCGGGGCATCGCCGTCTAGCAGTAGGAATCCCCTTGCTTTTTGCTCGGAGATGATGTCAAAAGGTTCTTTTATCTGCCGTAGAAGAGATCTCGTACTGTCATCACATATTTTGCCTTCCACACGGAATAACTACATATTAGTTGCCATAAAACACCAAAAACTAATCCGTTTCTTTTGATAGCCGATTTTAACATCCACACACAAAATCAATATATGCATTTCTTTTTGACACAGGTCACGACTGATCCAGCTATGTCCCTGAGTGATATTGTATTCGTCAACTAAGCATCATGTTTTTTAATTGCTTATGAATTTAATCTGAAGGGGGAAAGCCAGCAAAAGAACGTCATGATCTGCACTATCAGTGATATTGACTTTACAAATCACATTTGAACTTCATCACAAAAATGAAAACTTAAAGGATACTGGACTTTTCGGACAGACTTTGTTTGATAAAAAACATAGACAACTCAAATGGTTATCCATGAAGATATAATTTGTGGTTTATTTATAATCAGTGAGCTACTCGATGAAGCGAAAAATAGTAAATGTAAACGAGCTTAATGTGACTTTGCATCCAATCATCAAGCTTCTCGTTCAAAATGACACTTTTTCAGATAATCCCGTCCATAGCATTAACTCTATTTCCGAACAATCCATTCAAACACTCATCGAACAACTCAGCTTACCTGTGACGGAAGATCCAGAAAATATTAATAGCTATTTCCTTTTGAAACCATTCCCCGTATGGACCATGCTCAATCATCATGCTGTGGCCAACCGTCTGAAAATTCAACTTTTGGTTTACGAACCATCCGAAGTTGAGCTCGTCATCAATACGTTAATTTATGAGCATACCGCCCTGACTTATTTCAGTGCATCTGAAGATTGGCGGAATTTACATTCACGCTGGCAGCAAGCCAAAGTACTTCAGCTTAAACGCCCCAAGCTAAACGATTTGGCAGAGCTCGCCAATAGGATCCCATCTTCGCTTCGCTCTGGAAAATAGCGTTATGACTATCGCAGCTCAGATCAAAAAATCAAACCGACGCAGAAATGCTGGCGGCGTATTCCCTGATGCGGGCAAAATCATGTTGGCATTGGGCAATATATTTCAAAAAATCGATTCCAATAGACAATTGGTTTGTTGGTTATACCTGTGGCTAACTAACAAGCTGGATGGACTCCGAGAGCTCGCCCAGATCCCTGATCTTTGTCGTATCCCCTCATCACAATCATGCCAACCGTATACCTTACGGATCTTCAAGGACGGCGCACAATCTTGGGTTGAATATGCGATCAATTATACTCACCATCATTCGGTAATTTGGCTATGGCAACCCATACCGACAACTCTGAATGGTCTCTTTTTGCATGTATTACAAGAGCAAGGCTATGATTCACCGCTGCTCAGTCGGCATGAAAAAAATGCGTTATTTCGTCTGATCACCCACCAGACTAAAAAAACAGCCTGTCTTGCTCCCCATTCTATTTCGCCAAAAAATTCTCTTTACCGCTATATTTCGAGCTGCATTCAGGTTGATGCCGAGTTATCCACTTTGGCGAAATCGGTTTTATTAACACCGGAGCAATTGCATCATCAATCAGCCCGCTACTATCAGACAGAAACCAGCGATCGTCTGCGCTACCGGATCTTCACCGCCTTAAATCACTATTGTGAACGCTTATCAACCCAGGCTAAACGACAAGGATGGCTTACACTATTTGATCGCGCGGTTGATGCATCTACAATCATTAATCCCATGCGGGATGAGCCAATATTGGCGACATATTTGAATAAAAATTACGGAGAGATCCCACAATACCGCATGCACTGGGAACAAAATTCTCGAACATTTCTCCAAGATCCGCCAACACAGATGGGCTCTACGCGCAATTTAGCTGATGCCGTAATTATTCGAGCCTTCAGCCAAATGCAGCTAGCTCTAAATGTTTTGCATCCCGCCAAACGCACAACACTCATGACAAAGATCGCTTATTACAATCACATGACGTATATGCTAGCCTTGCAGTTCATCGCCTTAACCGGCTCTCGTCCAACGCATGCGATCATGATTGAACGAAACCGATGCTACGACGGGAAATATGCCACTATCTGTGATAAAGGGCGGATCCGACCGTTATGGATCTGTTCGTTTCTTCAAAAACAAATTCAATGTTACCTAGCATTACAGCAACAACTGCTCGTTCAAATAAATTGCCATCCATCAAAATTACCTAGCTCGTTAGCCTTTTTAATTGATGAAAATAGTCACGCCCTGCGTCCACTAACTGCAAAAGATATTCGATTATTTTGGCAACGCTACGAGTCCAACTCAGTCCCTTATCAATTACGCCACCATTTTGCACAATTTGCACTGACGCAGGGCTATCAAGCTCAGCTTTCAACGCAAGATCTGGATCAACTAATGGGACACAGCCGATTTGGTGAACATTTAGGATCGCTAGAATTATTCCCTCGTTTTAGCGAACGTTACATTCAGCACCTCAATCACTTAGCCTCCCGCTTACAACTCAAGGAGTTTGAATGAGCCTAGCGAAACAGGTTTGTAGTTGGTTTGAACAAAACAGTGAACCCTTTGCTGGGGAGATCGCAATCGCATGGGTTCAGGCTCATTGGCCAGAATTAGCACAAATATCAACACGACAACTCAGCAGTGCCGATCTGATCTTAATACGCCAAAGAATAAAACAGATCCCGACAGGTAAACAACGACTGTACCGCCAGGGATTAAACGACCTGCTTTATTATCTGTCTTCCGTTTGTCATTGGACTTTACCCGTTTCACAACAACAGTTCTTTGTCGATCGAGAGCAGATCTGGTTTGGCGCACTCACCGAAAAAGCCGCGAGTGCTTTTCAATTACAACGCCACTATGAAACTGACCGGCAGAATTTCATAAAAAAACGTCAACCACCATCAGATGCGTTTATCGCTTTAACGCTAGCATTGCGCGTCGCACCATTGCCCCTTGCCTTTTTAGCTCAGATCCTCACCAATCCCAATGCGATCAAACGAGAAAAAACAAAGACATATCTGGACGTTTATCACCAAAATAAAGTGGATCCAGCAGACGACGATTATTTTACCCGATACAACTTAGATCTCTTCAGTTACAACCTACTCGCTGACTATTTTAGTCATGCTAAAAATGCCGACCCAATGACTGCCGGTCATTTGCTGAAAAATATTAATCACTACTGTAGACAACAACCGTATTACCTCACGCCATTTACTGCCACTGATCTTCACCTGACACTGCAAGCCTTCTGGCACTACCACTATCATCTTGGACCCACGCTCCTGAAAGATTTTTCTCAGCCCATCCGTCACGTAGCCACAGCCCTGCGGTCTTCTGCGCAACCTGATCCTATGGCACAGGAAAAGATCTATTTACGTGACTGGGATCCACGATGGTTTGATAAATTAACCCCCTCGCCACAGACAAAAAAAATATGGCCACATAAAAATCTACTCCGGGCGTTAAAAAATGGCGAGCGCCCCAAATTAGATAGTTCATCGACATCACTTCAATGGCATCCTGACGATCTGCTACCACAAATGCTGTATTTATATACCGCAGAGCTGATCCAATTTGGCGGCGTGAAAAAAGCAAAATTGGCCTCAGGCACTATCGAAACATACACCACTATTCATCGCTGGTTTGAACATACGCCGCTGACTTATGCCCATGCCGTTGATCCGCAGGAATTACAAAATTGGGTAACGAATATTTTTAATGCGCAAACTAGCACGGCAAACAAGCAGATCCTGTTCTATTTCTTACGCTTCATGCAAACACAGGCAATCACAGATCATCTTTCGTTATCCGCATTAACATTACCGCTATCCCCGCCCGGCGTTGACCCATTGCGCGTATCACTCAGTCAACTTCATCAGATCCTTGAGATCTTGTTAACCAAGCCTGGCGCAGATGTATTACAAAGACTAAATTGTTATGTTGCCGTCGTCCTGGCGTATCACGGTATGTTACGACGAGGAGAGATCTTGCGGTTACGGTCGCGAGATCTTATCCCGTTGGAAGAAAAAGGGCCCAAAGAGCAACTGTTCAAATTAGATATCACTAAAACTGCAGAGGGTTTCACCAAGTCACGCCGCAGCCGAACTGTTTATCTGGTATTACCCGAAGAACAAGCAAAACTGGTACGCATACTCATTACGCTCAAAAAAGAGCTCCCATCAGAAACGCCACTGATTGGATATCAACATGAATCCATATCATCACGAAACCTCAATTATCTACTTCCAATTACCCGTGCGATGAAATCAATTTGCGGGCAGCAGGCACGGTTTCATCATCTGCGACACAGTGGTGTTCATCAGTTTTATTTGCAACTCATGCATCTTTTTTATGATAAGCCACCAACAGCAGCGCAATACGATGAATGGGGGGTTCGGATGCTGGCTCATCCCGTCACCGAAAAAAGACTCCGGTACTGGTTAGATGGGCATACGCTATTTCAGATCAATACATCGCTGGTCTTTGATGAGTTTATCCGTCAGATCGGCCATGAAAATTACACCACCACGCGCTGGAGTTATTTGCATGGATTGGAATGGTTAACCCCCATCATCCAGCCCGTTCAAAACGAAATTTCACATTCTGAATTGCGCTACTTACTAGGGCTCAAGATCAATACTGCTTTACCTGAACGTTTCAAAACATATTTAGCAGAGACAAAAAATCCGAGTATTAAGAAACATACTCTCTCTATCACAGAGCATGATATTCGAGAGGTGATATTCGGTGATAAAGCAGAAAAAGGTAATAAACCAAAAACCGCTGCAATATTACGTCTGCCGACAGAAGATATAACCCTCTTTGAGGAACAAATAAAATGCAGTAAAACAACCCTCTCATCGTTTTTTCTGAACGCTTTTTTCACTCAAAGAACAAAATTAGGATTGCGATTTAATGAATTAAGCACGCTGTGGCACCGTTGGGGAAAACATCAAACAACCGAGCTAATAAGATCCGAACGCACAGCACTTGCACAGCTATGGCAACATCAAATCTCGCCTGCGAACCACAGCAGTAATGAACAGACAGAGCTTCGCTTTGCGATCACCTGCAATAAAAAATGGGGAGTAATTTATCGCATGCTCTTTACACAAACAGAACTGCGATTATTTGATCGGCGCTTTACGCTTGAACTCAACAGAAAAACAGATCCCTCACGCCAACGCGAGATATTACAAACCGACTTTGTGATCAATAAAGAACCGGTTGTGATCCATAAACACGATCCTGGCAATACCCAGTTGATATTGCATCTGTCTTTACCGGCTGAATTAACGAGTCAGTGGTTACCGCTTATTAATCGATCCATTCTCTCCTATCTACAACAATAATGAGGTGCACGATGGTAAATGAATTCTTTATAACGATAGATCGAGACCAGCTAGGACCTTTACTTAAATCAATTGAAAGTGCCAATCTCCGCAGCCGGGGTGATTGGGATTGTGTTTCATTTTTTATTGAGCCAAGTAAGAGTCAGTCGTTTGTCGACATTATCGTTGGCAATGAAAATCAGGTTCAACAATCGACCCTTCCCATCAATGACATCCCTTTTCGGAAAGCCTTTTCCTTTTCCGTTCCTGCGCCCTATTTATTCGAATGCAGCCGACAAAAAAAACCGGATGAATCACTGACATTATCAGTTTCAAAAGAAAACGAACACTACACCATAGATGTAACCAATATTGAAAAACTAAGAGAATGTGTCAGTAATCCTCCCAGTAAAGAGCATGAAAAATACCGGGAAAAAATGAAGAAACTATCATTTAAGCCGGTAAAGAAAACGACGCTTGATCGCTTGTTACACGAAATTGATAACTATGCACCGCTCAATTTTGTTGAGGTCAGAGGTAATGAAAATGAGTTGAAGATCCAGCGCAAAGAAACAGTTGAATATTATGCGTTACCGGAGCAAGTCAGCTTTCCATTTGATCTCACTCTCAACACAACTTCATTGAGCGATCTCAAAATGCTCAGTCAAAAAACCAATGCTAAAAATATTGAGATCATCATGCACGATGAAGAGGTGAGTTTTCGGGTGGGTGATATAGTCATGACCAACTCGTTGATTGGCGTGGATAGCTTTAAGCAGCGTGAAGCCCAAAAACATGAAGCAGAACTCACTATGGTCATCGACTTCTACAGTTTCAAAAAAGAAATAGACGCTTATCTGAAGTACTACCGGGATATCAAACTTTCCAACACGAATTATCTGCTGGTCGATAATAAAGAATTGACGGTCTGCGCCTATACCGAACGCTATCATCACGCCAGCCCCGTTCCAGTTCATGATATATCAGGCACCGATGAAACACGGTTGTATCAAATCGACTTGTCGGAGATAAAGAATGTTTTAATCACCGATCTGAGCGACGCAGATAAAATGAAAGTGAAGGTATTAAAAAATGAGTTGGGTGAAAGAAAACTCGGGTTTTATAACAAAAAAAATCCACATCACCCTTATGCCAGTATCAAAGTTGATGCACTGCCACACGAACTGCCAGTTATTCTTGCAGCCAAGCAACGGCTACAAAGCAAAGAAAAAACAAATAAAGCACGTGCCGCGCATGAAGCAATTCATGAAGATATGTTTGGTTTTGATGATATCTAAGTCAAAGATGATGGGGATAAAAAGCAGGGAAGAGGGAATAAGAAAGGAAAAACGATTCAACCGAAATAAAATACTGTACAAATAAACAGCTTTTAATATACTCAAATAGTGACCAATTATTCACCTATTGGTCAACCAAGAATGCAGTTGGGATAGCGTGGCTGCAACCACACTATCCCGTACCGGCTGCAACCGAGTTTAAGCGAGCTCAGCCGATGTTGGCATTATACGTGCCCCATCGGATCTGGGATAGATCTATCTGATGGAGGCTCTATGGCTAATATTCGTGTGCGCCCGAATGGGATCATTCAGTATGACTTTTGTATTTATGGTGTTCGTTTCCGTGAAACATCCGGGTTGAGAGCTACCCCGAAAAATCTCAAACTCACTAAAGATATCGTGAAGCGTTTGAATGCCGAGTTAGCATTAGGCACTTTCGAATATCGCGATTTTTTTCCGAAAAGTAAAAAAGTCGCTAAGTTTGAAACCCTTCAACGCACAAAAAATCCAGAAAACCGCTACCCCTATTTTAATAACTACGCCAATGCCTGGTTAGAACGACAAGCGCACCGCTGGAAACACTCTTACTATAAGGTGGTCCGGATCCATCTTGAAAAATACTTGTTTCCTGCCTTCGGAAATACATTGATTGGCGAAATATCTCTGGCCCAACTTGAATTACTCAGGAAAAACCTTGCAGAGATAACCAAACCGAATGGTTCTCTGAAATTAACCAATGCACATATCAATCATATTTTAGGCCCTATGATCACCATCATGAGTCTCGCAGCAGAGGAATTCGATTTTCCCTATCCGTTCCGCTGCTATAAACCTTTACGCGAAGAAAAGGCAGATTCAAATCCAATGACATTGGAAGAAGTAGAGCGATTTTTGAAGGCAGTGGCACCGGAATGGTATGACTATTATTTATTGCGATTTTTTACTGGGATGCGCAGCTGTGAAGTGCATGGTTTGCAAATCAGTAATCTGGATTTTCAGCATAAGTTGATAAAAATCAGACATAACTGGGTAGACGGGGAATTAACAACAGTTAAAACACCGAAATCTCGCCGGGATATTCCGATGAATGAACCGATCTATCAGGCATTACAACGTGTCATAGCAAGAAAAACAGATGAGAGTCCTTTTGTATTTGTAAATCCGAAAGGGCTACCACTGGATACACGTTATGTCAGCATTAATCTTTGGAATCCAACTCTTGAGAAAGCAGGTCTTAGTTATCGTCGCCCTTACGAAACTCGCCATACGGCTGCAGTGCTACATATCGCTGCACATGAAAATCCGATGTATGTTTCGAGCATGCTGGGGCACAGCAACACCAAAATGTTATTTGATATTTATGCACCATATGTTGTCAATGCGACGAGAAATGATGGGAGTGCATTTTTAAATATGATGATACAAAGAGGGATAAGTTAAGCGGTTAGATTAGGGATAATTTTAAATATTAACTCATTACTTTAAATATATTATTAATGATTTGAGATCGATGGCATTTATAAATTAATGTCATCGATCTCCATAAAATCATTGTTGACGCAATAGAGCTAATATCTCTGCAGTTTTATGCACCATTAACGCTGTATTTGCACGAGATTCCACATTAAGACGGACTACAGGCTCCGTATTAGAACTACGCAGGTTGAATCGCCAGTCAGCAAATTCAAGACTAATACCGTCAGTTTCATCAAAACACAGAGCTTCAGGCTGATATGCAGCTAACACACGAACAATAGCCGTCTGCGGATCAGCCAGTTTGCTATTGATTTCGCCTGATGCCGGATAGGCTTTCATCCGATCACCAACCAATTGCTGTAGACTTTTACCTTTAACACACAGCAATTCAGCCACCAGTAACCACGGGATCATACCTGAATCACAATACGCGAAATCCCGAAAATAGTGATGTGCGCTCATTTCACCGCCGTAGATGGCGTCTTCAGCACGCATGCGCTCCTTGATAAAGGCATGCCCGGTTTTGGACATTACTGGTACGCCACCCGCGGCGCTGACCACATCAATGCTATTCCAGGACAAGCGCGGGTCGTGAATGATTTTCGCGCCCGGCTGTTTTTGCAAGAAGGCTTCGGCTAGCAGACCGACGATGTAATAACCTTCAATAAAGCCGCCGGTTTCATCGAACAGGAAGCAGCGGTCGAAGTCACCATCGAAGGCGATGCCCATATCGGCGCCATGGGCTTTCACCGCATCAGCCGTGTCCTGACGACACTCCGGTAACAGTGGGTTAGGAATTCCGTGTGGAAACGCACCATCCGGCTCATGGTGCACTTTGATAAACTCGACCGGCACTGCCAGTGTTTTGAAGCGACGTTCGATTTCATCGATCACATGACCCGCGGCACCATTACCGCTGTTGATCACCAGTTTCAGGGGCTTAAAATTAGCCGGATTGATATAGCTCATCAGATGATCGACATAGGTATCAATAATCGAGATCTGCTGATAACTGCCACGCAAAGAAGCATCTACCGGAGCAAAGTTGTTTTCTTCGACCAGTCGCTGAATATCACGTAAACCGGTATCACCACTGATTGGTTTTGCGCCTTCACGCACCAGCTTCATGCCGTTGTAATCCATTGGATTATGACTGGCCGTGACTTCGATACCTCCGTCCACACCCAAATGAAACGTAGCAAAATAGATCTCTTCAGTGCCGGAAAGGCCGATATCCAGCACGTTGGTGCCAGCATCGCGCAGGCCGTTAGCAACGGCTAGTTTAAGACTTTCACTGGTTAGACGAACATCGCCGCCAATCACCACGGTTTTCGGTTTGGAGAATTCACCATAAGCACGGCCAATGCGATAAGCGATATCTTCATTCAGCTCATCACCAAGGCGGCCACGGATATCGTAGGCTTTAAAACAATTTAAGGTTTTCATAATGTTATTTGATAAAAAATTGAGGAATTTTGGATAAATTCTTGAATAAAACCACTATCGGCCAGAACAGACCATTTTTCTTTATGGCCCGAATATCCTCACTGGTTTTTTTAATGATATTAGACAAAGATCGATTACTAGCACCGCCTACCCGCATTTTGGTTAGCACTTTGGGTACGTAAGAAAGCGATACATCGTTACGCCACAGATAGCGCAGTAAGGAATCGTAGTCGGCAGCAATCCGAAAATTCAGATCAAAACTACCATATTTTTCATAAAGGTCTCGGCGCATATAAAAAGTCGGATGCGGAGGCATCCAGCCTAAGCGCAGTTTTTGCTTTATATAATTACCGCTTTTCCAGAGACGGATCACCTTGGTCGTATCGTTCTTAGCGACATATTCCAGATCGCCGTAAACCGCCTGACAGTGAGTAGCTTCAAATTCGGCAACAACATCAGCAATTGCTTCGGGATACGCTAATAAATCATCTGAATGCAGAAAACCAATAATATCACCGGTCGCGGCAGCTATTCCCTTGTTAAGAGCATCATAGATCCCCTGATCAGGCTCACTGATGATCTGGGTGACTTTGGTGGAATGCTGCTTCACCACCTCCAGAGTGGCGTCTTTGGAAGCACCATCAATAACGATATATTCAATATTAGGGTAAGTTTGTGCCTCCATCGAGGCTAGTGTGTCTGCCAGCGTTTGTGCGCTATTATAAGTAGCAGTAATAATACTTACTTTCATTGTCTAATAACCGCCCACGCTATCTTCTATTCTGATCACATCATCTTCTTCCAGATAGGCACCGGTTCTGACTTCAATAAGCTGCAGAGGCACTTTCCCTGGGTTTTCCAGTGAATGCGGCACGCCAATCGGGATATAGGTCGATTCATTTTCAGCCACGAGGAAAGTCCGTTCACCATTGCGGACTTTCGCGGTGCCGGACACGACCACCCAATGTTCGGCACGATGATAATGAACTTGAGTTGATGTTCGATGCCCTGGTTTAACCGTTACTTTTTTGACATGAAAACGCTCACCATCAGAAATAGCATCGTGACTGCCCCAAGGGCGGTAAGCCTCGCGATGTTGCATATGTTCGCTGCGATTCTTCGCTTTCAGTTGCGCTACGATCGATTTTACATCCTGTCCGTTGTTTTTATTGGCGACCAGCACGGCATCCTTGGTTTCGACAATCACTAGATCATCCACCCCCACGGTGCTGACCAGCTTGTGCTGCGCATAGATGTAGCTATTGCGGGTCTCCGTGGTTAATACATCACCACGAATGACGTTGCCATCCTGATCTTTATCGTGCACGTCCCACAATGCCGACCATGAACCCACATCACTCCATTGCGCGTCCATTGGCACCACCACGGCATCTTGGGTTTTTTCCATGACCGCGTAATCGACCGAATCATCAGGACAGGCGCAAAATGCCTCTTCATTGAGACGCAGGAAATCCAGATCAGTATGCACGCCTTGCATGGCCTGCCGGCAGGCTGCCAGAATATCGGGACGATGTGCAGCTAGCTCCTCCAGATAACGGGATGCACGGAACATGAACATACCGCTATTCCAGTAATATTCCTTACTGGCAAGATAGGTCTCTGCGGTTACCAGATCTGGTTTTTCGACAAACGCCGCAACTTGGAACGCATATTCAGAAACGGCCTTACCCTGCCTAATATAACCATAGCCAGTTTCAGGCGCATGCGGCACGATCCCAAAGGTGACTAATTTACCGCTAGCTGCCTGCGGGATCGCCTGCTGAACCGCCTGAGTAAAATTGGCCTGATTCTGGATCACATGATCGGCGGCCAGCACCAGAAGTAATGGATCCTCGCCCTGCACAGTAGCATGTAATGCCGCAAGTGCAATCGCTGGTGCCGTATTGCGCCCTGCCGGTTCGAGAATAATGCCGCCATGAGCAAAATCACGTTGGCGTAACTGCTCAGCCACGATAAATCGGTGTTCCTCATTACAGATCAGAACTGGGGGATGATGTTTAAGCCCCTGTAGGCGAGCAACAGTATCCTGTAGCATGCTATTACTACCGGTTAGTGTCAGAAATTGTTTTGGATAGAGAGTGCGCGATAGAGGCCAGAGCCGGGTGCCGGAACCACCGGCCATGATGACGGGTAACAGCATATGATCCCTATATATTATTCTGAAAATACTGTTTGGTATGAAAGTGAACATCGGATGAATTCAATAATTCATCGACGGAAAACCAGCGGTAGGAATGATGTTGTTCATGCGGTAATTGCACCGGGAGAACGTCAATATCCAGCTGATAACCCAGCACAACATAATGCGTAGAGAAATCATTGCTGGAAAAATTATCCGCATAGAAATGCTCAAATGGCCCGAGAAACAAAGCGTCCTGCATGCCACATGCCGTCAGCCCGAGTTCTTCATGCACCAGCCGGATAAATGCCTCAGCCAGCCGTTCATCCTTTCTGACCCTGCCACCGGGAACAAACCAGTATCCTTGTGCCGGCCGGTTAACCCGCTGGCCAAGTAACACCTGGCCCTGCGGATTACGAACGATCAGATCAATGGAAATAAGCGGCGTATGGGCAACCACTGTTCTGAATAATTCAGTATCTAATCGTTGTATCATGTTATTTACGGAAGTTGTCCTGATTAGCCAGAAACCACTGATAGGTTTTAGCTAGCCCCTGCTCCAGACTGATGGCATAACGCCAGCCCAGATCAACCAGACGCGAAACATCCAGCAGTTTACGGGGCGTACCATCAGGCTTCGAGCTATCAAATACAACCTTTCCGGTGAACCCCACCACTTTAGCCATGGTTTCAGCCAGTTCGCGGATAGTGCAGTCTAGACCGGTACCAACGTTGATATGTGACAGCATCGGCTGGGTATTCGCTTGGTAGATTGCATCAGCCAATTCCATAACATGCACACTGGCTGCGGCCATATCATCCACATACAAAAATTCGCGCATCGGTTTACCACTGCCCCACACCACGACTTCAGTATCACCACGCAGTTTGGCTTCATGAAAACGACGCAGCAATGCCGGGATGACATGCGAATTCTCCGGATGAAAATTGTCATTTTCACCGTACAGATTAGTTGGCATTACCGAGCGGTAATCACGGCCATACTGGCGGTTATAGGATTCACACAGTTTGATACCGGCAATTTTAGCAATCGCGTACGGTTCATTAGTCGGCTCGAGTGTACCCTGCAGCAGTTCGTTTTCCGTAATCGGCTGTTTCGCCATTTTCGGATAAATGCAGGATGAACCTAGGAATAACAGCTTCTGGACTCCTGACAGGTGTGCAGCATGAATGATATTAGCTTCAATCATCAAATTCTGATAAATGAAGTCTGCCGGGTAGGTATTGTTTGCCACAATACCACCGACTTTAGCTGCAGCTAGATAAACCTGATCAATGTGGCTATTACGAAAGAACTTCTGCACTGCATTGCCATCCAACAGATCAAGCTGCGAACGATCGCGCAAGACCAATTCGATATCCGTACGTTGCTCTAATTGTCGAACAATCGCAGAACCGACCATACCACGATGGCCAGCGACAAACACACGTTGTTTATTCATGGCAGCCTTACTCCAGCGACAAGCTGACATCAAAACCGTGAGATTTCAGCAAAGCATGTTTTTTCGACTCAGCTAAATCACTCCGAACCATTTCTTCAACCATGGTCTGCAGTGTGGTTTCCGGCACCCAACCCAGTTTCTCTTTCGCTTTGGTCGGATCGCCCAGCAGAGTTTCAACCTCTGACGGACGGAAATAGCGCGGGTCAACCGCCACAATCAAATCGCCAACTTTTACGCCAGGTGCATTGTCGTCAGTGATAGCCGCCACATAGCCCTTTTCATCCACACCTTCACCGTCAAAGCGCAGCGTAATACCCAGTTCTTGGGCTGCAAATTCGACAAACTGACGCACGGAATATTGCACACCGGTAGCAATCACGAAATCTTCCGGTTGGTCTTGTTGTAACATCAACCACTGCATTTTGACGTAATCACGGGCATGACCCCAGTCACGTAATGAATCCATATTACCCAGATAGAGACAAGGCTCTAACCCCTGTGCAATATTAGCTAAAGCACGAGTGATCTTACGGGTAACAAAAGTTTCTCCACGACGTGGCGATTCATGGTTAAACAGAATACCGTTGCAGGCATACATACCATAGGCTTCACGATAGTTTACAGTGATCCAATAAGCATACATTTTCGCAACAGCGTAAGGTGAACGCGGGTAAAACGGCGTGGTTTCTTTTTGTGGAATTTCTTGCACCAAGCCATACAACTCAGAAGTCGATGCCTGATAGAAACGGGTTTTCTTTTCCAAACCTAAGAAACGAATAGCTTCCAGCAAACGCAATGTACCAATTGCATCGACATCAGCCGTATATTCCGGTGATTCGAAAGAAACAGCTACATGGCTCATCGCCCCTAAGTTATACACTTCATCAGGCTGCACTTCGGCCAGAATACGAGTTAAATTTGAAGTATCGGTTAAATCGCCATAATGCAGATGCAGTTTCGGATTCTGAACATGCGGATCCTGATAAATATGATCAATACGGCCAGTATTAAATGAGGATGCCCGACGTTTAATGCCATGAACTTCATAGCCTTTTTCTAATAAAAACTCAGCTAAATACGAACCGTCTTGTCCCGTGATTCCAGTTATTAATGCTTTTTTCATATCAAACAAAATCCCCTAAAATGATGTTCTTTAGCTCTGAGTTAAATTTATGACGAGAAAATTTCTCTAATGAAGTACACAAATTGTAATCAATAATTGATTGAACTAGAGAATGATTATTATAAAAAAATAGAATTGCGTCAGATATTTCTTCATGAGACTTTATTGCTACAAGACAACCATTTTTATTGCAAATAAAATCCTTTAGATAATTATGATCTGTAGTTATTATGACACAACCAGCACTCATAGCTTCTATAATTGACAATGGTTGAGCTTCCATTTTATAGAAACTTGGCAAGATAAAGAAATCAGATTCCACTAATAATTTTTTCTTATATTCACCAGACACCACGCCATGATAACTGATATATTTTTTATCTTTTATTAAACCATAAAAAACATTAGAGATCTCTGAGTGAGACATATAATCATCAGCAAGCACTTTCCCTGCTATATTTAAATGAACATCATAGCCAACACTTCTAAGATGATCTACTGCATTTATAAGATAGACTATACCCTTAGAGTACATTATATTCGATAAGAAAATAACCTTTAAAGTTCCATTATATTTTTTTTCTAAAGTATACTCGTCAACTAAACAATTGCTTAGACATACTACCTGCATCATTGGATACATTGAGTACTGCTCTTTCATGCTTTCCAATAAAACAATGGATGTATTTATATATGAATATGTATAGTCTAATAAAATCTTCGAAAATCTAGAAATAGAATTCCTGAAACTCAGAAAATCAGCGCCATGCAGATGATTTACAACCTTTATAGAAAACAATCTACATAAATTAATAACAAAAAAATCTCTAACAAACCCTAAAAATGATCTACTCGTTGTTATATATACAGTTTTATGTCCATTAGTAGACAAAATAACACACAAAAGTTTGATTAATAAAAGAACATTTGAAAATAACATCCTGACACCACAACCACCATAACAAATCTTTGTTTTATTCGATTTAAACCCCTCATAAGCCAAGGCGAAACATAAAGATTGACCAGTTACAGGCTCATTTTTCGGACCAATAAATATTGTTAACATGTGATTGCCTCAATAAGCTTTTTCAACCTAACATACATGTCATTAATATTATATGATGTTTTTATTGTGCTTAGAGCATTGCTAGATAGCATCTGGTAATCACTATATGACATGAGATATATTTTTAGTATATTTGAAACCATATCTTGTAAATTTCCACTTTCAAATGAAAGTCCATTATATCCATGTTGAAAAGCAGAGAACTCAGGCATGTGCAGGGTCTTGTCGGAATGAAGAACTGCAGGTAATCCATAGTTAAAAGCATGAATCAGGCTTAAACCAACCGCACCTGGATATACAAAAACATGAGACGCCATCATAATTTTAGATATATAGACTTCATCATATATAGGTCCAAACCATACTACTCTTTCGAAAACCCCAATTTTTTTACTATATTCAACATAACTATCAAAATCATCAGAACCACCAATAACATTTAACTTTATACGTTTAGGTAACAATAACAACGAATTAAGCAACATCTTAAAATTAGATTTTTCAGTTATCCTTCCAACAAAAACAATATAAAAATCATCGAGTTCAGATGGAAAACTTCTTTTTAATTCCATTTTAATTATTAGATTAGAATATACATCACTATCTAATCCATTATTTAAAGCAAATGAGTTATCAAACATTATCTCCTCTCGCTCTTTTTCGGTATAAAAAAGATAAAAATCAGCTAAAAAACGCATTATTATAAATCGAATTTTAGATGATAATCCATAACTACCAGCAGACCAACCATGCCCCCACCAAACAGTCTTAATACATCTTATCTTTAAAAAAAGAAAAAGAAGCATGTAGTTAATTATCCTTGGATTACCATTGATAATGACAATATCCCCCTTTTTATATTCTTTAAACAAAGAGAGATTTTGATGCCAATAAAATTTTTTGCTTAATAAAAAAAAACGAGACATAAGTAAAACATTATTTGATCTAAATGTCGATTCCACGCCTAAAAAATCTTTTTTTGCCGTATAAAAGCATACATCAAATTCTTTTTCCATCATCTGGAAAAATTTTTCTCTATATTTTGGAATCGCAGGTTGAATAACATGTATTTTCATAAAGTCACCATAAAAACAGACAGATCATGGCAATGATTTTGATTTGATTTGTCGAATATCAGATATTAATTTTTTGTACGAAAAAAACGATAAAAACTCAATATTCTTTATATTGAAAAACAACATAAAAAATGAAAAAACAAACACGATAAATGATGAAAACATTAATAAAAGAATCGCAGAACCCAATGTTAGCATATTCATCACACGAAGAAACTCAAATGAGGCAATGGCTAATAAGACATATAGTAACTCACTTAAGAGAAAAATAGACTCCAACCCCAAACATCGTATTGTTTTAGCATGCACCCGCCTAAATAGAGAAAAATATAACCCAAGCAAAACAACAGGAGCAATTGTTGCGGCAGTAAAATACTGTTGCCCATACATAATTTTAATTGCAAATCCTATTACACCTGCGCACAACAGATAAAAAGGAAAAACAACTAAAAACAAAAACCTAGTTACAATATTAAAATTTTTATCAAGATTATATTCATTGTAAATTGGCAAAAGCAATGTTTGCATTGTTGAAATAATTAAATTTGTCATTGCTAACGGGAGAGAAATAGCAACAAAATAATTCCCAATGGTTATATTGTCGAAAGTTCCAACAAATAGTATTTTGTCAATTTCAACACTAATTAAAACTAATATTGATACAGGGTGAATTTTTAAAGCATTAGTTATCACCTCAATAAAATCAGATGAGACCATGTTATAGTCTATTATTTTTTTAACGCTCAAAAAAGAAAAAACAAGAACAAAAGCATTTGCCACCAAATAAACCAAAATCACATTAAATACATTAATTTCATTAAGAAAAAACAAAATTACTATCAATAATGAAGATAAGCATGGTAGTAAAAGCTTTATCCTCATAAGATCAGTAAATCGTAATTGTCCTTGCAAAATAGATAGATAACAAGCAGATAAAAAATTAATAGGGATAAAACATATAAAATAAACAAGCAAGCAAGTCGTTTTGCTATACAGATTAGAGTACCAACCTAATAAAAAAATTACAAATGATATAGTTAGAGTGAAGATAGAGATAATGAAAAAGATCTTGGATGTTATTTTTTTATTGCAATTTTTAACAAGGTAGTCAGGAATGCTTAAATTTGATAAAGTTGAAATAAACGTCACTATAGTGATGATTGACGACAACTCTCCCCTCCCATTAGCATTTAAAAATCTGGCCAAAATAACACCCGAAATCAAAGTTAACAATGTTAATAAAAGATTACCTCCAGCAACAGTTCTAATAAATGAAAACAAGCTAACCTCTCACTTAAAATAAATAATGTAATAGAAAAACTTTCGAGCATACAGGTCAGCAGGGCAAAATCATGAAGACCCTCCACCCGTAAGGATTTGCGAGAGGTACTCATTATTCCGACCCGCTCGTTTTTGTTTCTGTTTAATACCCGCTTTAAATATTTTGTCCGCTGTCAGTAAGTTCATGGCTATGTATCGACATACGGCGAGATTTGCCCCCGCTTCACCCCGAACAATTTGGCATTCATCTTCTCGCATTCCGACATCTAAATGCCAGTGTAATTAGTTCCCGATCGACCAATGCGCTCGGTCATGAAGACCCGCAGTCCGTAAGGATTTGCGATAGGTACTCATTATTCCGACCGCTCGTTTTGGTTTCCGTTTAATACTCGCTTTAAATGTTTTATCCGCTGTCAGTAAGTTCATGGCTATGTGTCGACATACGGCGAGATTTTCACCCGCTTCACCCCAAACAATTTGGCATTCATCTTCCCGCATTCCGACATCTAAACGCCAATGTAATTGGTGGTGAGTAGACCACGGGTACTTCCTCCCGTAGCCTCTCGCAGAACGGTACGTGAACCTCTCAATTCATACCGCTCCCATCAGGAAAACTGACCTACCATTCCTGCCCGCCAATGGGCAAACAGTCGCGGACTCTTCGTTGCTATCCCTTCCAGAAATTTTAACGTCCGAGTCTTGTGGCGACGCAGCGTTTTGTATTTTCGCCGCGTCCACCTTACCAGGGCTTTGTTTATGTGTCGAAATAGTGAATATAATGCTGAACGATAATAGCGGCCGTAGTAGCTGATCCAACCGTTTATGATCGGATTTAGCCAACCTCCCAGTTGCGCTATATTCAAGTCTGTTCGGCTACGTACTTTCAACACTTTGATCTTTCGTCGCATGGCTTTCAACGCAACTTTACTCACCGCTGGGGTAAAGCTAACAAACAGACTATTACGTTTGCTATTCTTGACCACCCGTCGCCTGAATGTATAACCCAGAAAATCGAAGCCGGTGTTTTCATAGTTGCCTTTTCGGCTGCCATCTTTGCAGTAAACAATCTTTGTTTTCTCTGGGTGCAGTTCTAGTCCACACGCCATGAATCGTTCTCGTAGTACTTCTAGCATGTGTTTCGCTTCTGATTCACTACGGCAGTGCACCAATCCATCATCAGCATATCGACACCACTGTATTTTCGGATAGTGCTTTTGTAGCCACTTTTCAAATACATAGTGTAAATATAGATTTGCCAATAACGGGCTAATGACTCCACCTTGCGGGGTTCCTTGGGTTCGCTCTCTGACTTCTCCGTCTGGCATAACCATCGGCGCTGTCAGCCAGCGCTGGATGTATAACCTGGCCCAAGAGGTCGGTTGATGTTTATCCACCGCTTTGAGTAAGAGATCATGAGGGATGTTATCGAACAAACCTTTAATATCAAATTCCAGAACCCAGTCATACGACCAACAACGACTCCGCGTGATACCGATCGCATCCAGTGCCGATTTCCCTGGCCTATAACCATACAGCAGTGATCTCATTGGATTTAGTGGCTGTTTTTACTTGCCCTAAGACCATACTATTCTGAGCACTGAACGCACTGACCATGTGGATCACGTTATCACGTTTGGATTTATCATAAGTGGCGCGTAGCGATTTACCATCAATGGCAACAACGGAACCCGCCGTGAGGGTATGACAATTTTTCATCCACTGACAAAATAGCGTCTGTAGCTGTTTTCCTGAAATCATCCCCATGACACGTGCAATGGTGTGATGAGAAGGACAGCCATTTTCAAAATCACCGTATAAACGTAACCAATCCAGATGATCTTCACCGAAATCGGCAATTTCTTCCCAGCCCTCAGCACCACCAATAATGGCAGTGATAGTCAGAAAAAGAATATCAGCCAGGGTATAACTGGTTTTCCAAGATTGACGGTAGTCATGAATAATAGATATTTGATCCAAAAGGCTGAGTCCGTTCATAGTGAGTTATCCGGCAAAAGAAAGGATAAGATCACAGGGGGATAGGATCGTCAAATCGATCGAAAAATAGTTTCAGAATTTAAAGAATTACGGTAAAAATAAGATCAGAATTTTAAAATTCAATCCTTTCTCAAAGCCTTATATCATCCGGGCTTTCATGCTTTTGCCCTGCTAAGGGCGTTAAATCATGGCAGACAATGCAGAAACGAGTTTCTTCCCGACCATGCCTTTTTACTGCGTACTGTAACTGTCGTACAATTTTCCTATCCACATCGCAGGGGAATACCAGTTATCAAACGCATCAGCCAGTTTTCCCTGATTTCCTTTCACTGCCAGTAAATAGTCCGCTTTCTTTTTAATGATTTCCTGTGCAATTTTATGCTGACATCCCATGGCGTCTAGTGTCACTAAACAACCTTTTAATTCAAGCAGTTGCAGTAGTTCAGGAACAGCAGTGATCTCATTGGATTTAGTGGCTGTTTTTACTTGCCCTAAGACCATACTATTCTGAGCACTGAACGCACTGACCATGTGGATCACGTTATCACGTTTGAATTTATCATAAGTGGCGCGTAGCGATTTACCATCAATGGCAACAACAGAACCAGCCGTGAGGGTATGACAATTTTTCATCCACTGACCAAAATAGCGTCTGTAGCTGTTTTCCTGAAATCATTCCCATGACACGTGCAATGGTGTGATGAGAAGGACAGCCATTTTCAAAATCACCATATAAACGTAACCCATCCAGATGATCTTCACCGAAATCGGCAATTTCTTCCCAGCCCTCAGCACCACCAATAATGGCAGTGATAGTCAGAAAAAGAATATCTGCCAGGGTATAACTGGTTTTCCAAGATTGACGGTAGTCATGAATAATAGATATTTGATCCAAAAGGCTGAGTCCGTTCATAGTGAGTTATCCGGCAAAAGAAAGGATAAGATCACAGGGGGATAGGATCGTCAAATCGATCGAAAAATAGTTTCAGAATTTAAAGAATTACGGTAAAAATAAGATCAGAATTTTAAAATTCAATCCTTTCTCAAAGCCTTATATCATGTGGGCTTTCATGCTTTTGCCCTGCCATACAGGTAGTTTCTTATTCTAATTGTATTGCGCTCAAACAAAAAATAACAAATATACGAATACAAATAAATCATACTTAATAAAATAAAAAAAACACTAAATCCGACTAAGTTTGGTTGAAATTTACTAACTACACCTTTAATTGAGTATGTATAAGAAACAAAGAAAAACAAAAATGGGAAATGAAACAAATATGTTGTATAGGAAAATGATGCCAGTGAAAAATTTAACTTATTCACATTATTCCCTCCTCTAGCGGAAACTAGCATTAAGGAATAAGCAACAGCCACAAAAAAATCAGAAAAAATCCCATTTTTCAAAAAAAATAGTTCATAACCACTTAAAATAGATAATTTTGGAATAAGCATTGAAATGAAAAAAAACACTATCCCAAATAAAAAAAATGCCTTATTTAATCTAACTTTCCTCATAAAAAGATACGAATAAAAGCCTAAAAACCATACAAAAATCAAACTTAACATTTTTAATGGCATGAAAAATAGAATCATCAACGCAAAGAACAAACTACAAAATGATTTTTTAAAATAAAAAAAACAAATCAAGCCAAAAAAAGAGTAATACCACCATTCAAAATGCAAACTCCACAATGGTCCGTTACTCCCTAACAATCCAAATTTGTCAATCATAAATATATTACACAAAAAAACTTTAATATCTAATTTATCTAGAATAGATGATTGAACCGAAGGAAAGGAATAAATATCAGGAGAAGTATAAATATTATCAAAATTAAAATAATAAGTACCTATACTATCTAAAGCAAAGCCAAAGAGCAATGCTGGAATTAAAACAACATAAATCCTAGTAAGCCGATCAATGAAATATACTAAAAATTTAGGTCTATCTCTACCCCACTTATTAAACGTTACTCCGCCAACTAAATAACCACTTAAAACAAAAAAAACCAGAACAGCTTCATGACCTAAGCTTGACATAAAATAAAAAGTTCGTACAAATAAATTTTTTTCAAAAACAGAACTATAATCAACAAATAGAAGTCCGCGCACATGACCAAGAACGACAATAAAAGCACAAACCCATCTAGAGAAATTTATAAAATTTGAAACACCAACATCTATATTATTGTTCATTTTAGGAAAGCCTTGGATAATGCGAAGATAGAGTAATTACAGTCTCTAATTATTTGATTTTGAGTATTTTATATATATAAATGGAATCAGTACAAACATGTAAGACATCAAGAATCCAGGTAAGAAGCCTCTGACTACATATTGGAAAAGTAATGCTGTAGTAACTGAAACTAATATTATATTAAAAACTCCATCTAATACTCTAGAGAATAGAAATATTATCGCCCCCATCATTATAGATAAAAAGACAACACCAAATATTCCAAATGAAAAATAAAACTCTAAAACATAAGTAAAAGCTTCACCAGCTGTCAATCCTTCATTAGAATGCCAAGAGTCAGCTGATGCTTGTAACGATTGAGGAAAAGGTTTATCTCCACCAAAAAAGAAGGCTGGTAAAGCTCTTACTAATACCTGATAAAACATAGAACTGCCATAATCATAGTCTACATAGCCTTGATCGATATATTTAATAAGAGACATATTAGAAATGTAATTTCTAGTGTACTTAAATACAGAATCGCCGAGTGACTCATTAGACATAGCATCTTGTCTATCCTCTAAAGCAACCATGTCTATGTCAACACCTCTAGTCACAGCTTTTATATAAGTTCTCGCATTACCAAAGGCTACATTAAATACAATTAAAATAAGCAATGCTGCTGAGTAATTAATTATCAAACGCCTGTTAAATCCATTTTTAAAAATGGAAAACATTAAAATCGAAAAGAAAACAACTATAATTCTATATCTAAATGATAGGCTAATGAATAAAATTAGCGCCAACAAAAACCAGAACACTTTTTCTTTTAATTTCATTTCTTTCGATGCGAAGACGAAAACTAAACCAGGCATTAAAAACTCTACACATTGTTTCAGATAATTGTAACTATCGAATGTGGCATCATCCCACGATAGATTTAGTGCTGAACTCCCCTTGAAAAAATTTAAAAGAAATAAACTACTTATACTGAACCCACTAAGTGACGCCCATAAACACAATCCGATTACCCCGGATAGCATTATTATTCGTATTTTACTCACAGGAATATAATAATCATCTGTTAAATTAATCACTCTAGGATATTTAGCTAATAGAATTACATATGACACAGATATACTAGTCATTGATAAAATGGTAATGCACACACCCTTGACAAAATATGCTGAGATATCATTACCAAAAAGAGATAACCAATTCTGGCTTAGACCATATACAGGCGTAATAAAGTCATACCAAATCAACAATATCATTACAAAAAGATAACTCACATTATATTTAATTCCAGACCTAAAACAAACCAATAGAAAAAAAAACACCCAAATAAAAAAATATATAAGTAACATGCCATATTCTATCATTACATTTAAACTCATATTTCAAAAGTACTGTCACTAGGCAGGGAAAAATCTTGAAGAGCCGCAGCCCGCAAAGATTTGCAAGAGGTGCTCATTATTTCGACCCGCTCGTTTTTGTTTCCGTTTAATACCCGCTTTAAATGTTTTGTCCGCTGTCAGTAAGTTCATGGCTATGTGTCGACATACGGCGAGATTTGCACCCGCTTCACCCCGAACAATTTGGCATTCATCTTCCCGCATTCCGACATCTAAACGCCAATGTAATTGGTTCTCGATCGACCAATGCGCTCGGGTGGCCTCTAATAATTCTTTGGCGGTTAACTTTGCGGAGCTGATGTAATAGCCAGGGCAAAATCATGAAGACCCGCAGCCCGTAAGGATTTGCGAGAGGTACTCATTATTCCGACCCGCTCGTTTTTGTTTCCGTTTAATACCCGCTTTGAATGTTTTGTCCGCTGTCAGTAAGTTCATGGCTATGTGTCGACATACGGCGAGATTTGCACCCGCTTCACCCCGAACAATTTGGCATTCATCTTCCCGCATTCCGACATCTAAACGCCAGTGTAATTGGTTCTCGATCGACCAATGCGCTCGGGTGGCCTCTAATAATTCTTTGGCGGTTAACTTTGCGGAGCTGATGTAATAGCGAAGGACAATTGATTCTGCGCGTACAGGCGCAACGCTCTCCTGTCGGTTAACGCCGACGATACCTATGGTGGTCAATTCTGGCCAGTCATAGGCCAGATCACCTAAGGGCGTTAAATCATGGCTCACAATGCAGAAACGAGTTTCTTCCCGACCATGCCCTTTTTCCTGCGTACTGTAACTGTCGTACAATTTTCCCATCCACATCGCAGGGGAATACCAGTTATCAAACGCATCAGCCAGTTTTCCCTGATTTCCTTTCACTGCCAGTAAATAGTCCGCTTTCTTTTTAATGATTTCCTGTGCAATTTTATGCTGACATCCCATGGCGTCTAGTGTCACTAAACAACCTTTTAATTCAAGCAGTTGCAGTAGTTCAGGAACAGCAGTGATCTCATTGGATTTAGTGGCTGTTTTTACTTGCCCTAAGACCATACTATTCTGAGCACTGAACGCACTGACCATGTGGATCACGTTATCACGTTTGAATTTATCATAAGTGGCGCGTAGCGATTTACCATCAATGGCAACAACGGAACCCGCCGTGAGGGTATGACAATTTTTCATCCACTGACAAAATAGCGTCTGTAGCTGTTTTCCTGAAATCATCCCCATGACACGTGCAATGGTGTGATGAGAAGGACAGCCATTTTCAAAATCACCGTATAAACGTAACCAATCCAGATGATCTTCACCGAAATCGGCAATTTCTTCCCAGCCCTCAGCACCACCAATAATGGCAGTGATAGTCAGAAAAAGAATATCAGCCAGGGTATAACTGGTTTTCCAAGATTGACGGTAGTCATGAATAATAGATATTTGATCCAAAAGGCTGAGTCCGTTCATAGTGAGTTATCCGGCAAAAGAAAGGATAAGATCACAGGGGGATAGGATCGTCAAATCGATCGAAAAATAGTTTCAGAATTTAAAGAATTACGGTAAAAATAAGATCAGAATTTTAAAATTCAATCCTTTCTCAAAGCCTTATATCATCCGGGCTTTCATGCTTTTGCCCTGCTAAGGGCGTTAAATCATGGCAGACAATGCAGAAACGAGTTTCTTCCCGACCATGCCTTTTTACTGCGTACTGTAACTGTCGTACAATTTTCCCATCCACATCGCAGGGGAATTCCAGTTATCAAACGCATCAGCCTGTTTTCCCTGATTTCCTTTCACTGCCAGTAAATAGTCCGCTTTCTTTTTAATGATTTCCTGTGCAATTTTATGCCGACATCCCATGGCGTCTAGTATCACTAAAAAAGCTTTTAATTCAAGCTGCTGCAGTAGTTCAGGAACAGCAGTGATCTCATTGGATTTAGTGGCTGTTTTTACTTGCCCTAAGACCATACTATTCTGAGCACTGAATGCACTGACCATGTGGATCACGTTATCACGTTTGGATTTATCATAAGTGGCGCGTAACGATTTACCATCAATAGCAACAACGGAACCCGCCGTGAGGGTATGACAATTTTTCATCCACTGACAAAATAGCGTCTGTAGCTGTTTTCCTGAAATCATCCCCATGACACGTGCAATGGTGTGATGAGAAGGACAGCCATTTTCAAAATCACCATATAAACGTAACCAACCCAGATGATCTTCACCGAAATCGGCAATTTCTTCCCAGCCCTCAGCACCACCAATAATGGCAGTGATAGTCAGAAAAAGAATATCTGCCAAGGTATAACTGGTTTTCCAAGATTGACGGTAGTCATGAATAATAGATATTTGATCCAAAAGGCTGAGTCCGTTCATAGTGAGTTATCCGGCAAAAGAAAGGATAAGATCACAGGGGGATAGGATCGTCAAATCGATCGAAAAAATAGTTTCAAAATGCAGAAAAATACAGTAGAAATAGACTCAGAATTTCAAATTCATGCCTTTCTCAAAGCCATGCGCGATGTAAGCTTTAATGCTTTTCCCCGGAGTGACTTATTCTAACTCTCCCTTTCAAAATAAAATATCTTCTCACAACCTTATTCATGTAAGATTTGATGATTTTGCTCCGATATATTTAAAAATGCCAAAGACTCAAATATGGAGACCTTATTACAATTTTCTTTATTAAAATACATAATATAATCGTCAAAATAAGTGTTAATAAAATTGCTGTTCGCCCATTACCAATTAACCTAACACTAATTATACTCATAAATGGCAAAACTATTGGCGCATGCCAAACATAGATAGCAGATGAGTATTTACCTAACTTTGACTTATTTACAAAAACAGAAAGATTTTTCCATTTAGTGAAAATAAAAAACAAAAAAAATGGGATAGATATAGTCATAAATACATTTGACGCATAGATGAAACCCAAAAAAATAAAATAAAAACAAAAAAACAATATAACATTAGTATTCTTTAAATCTCGAAAATAAGCACCAATTACATACGAAACCGTGTATATAGGTATCAGAGTAAAACTTTGACCATAAATATATTCTGGAATAAAATAACAACGGTAAATAAAAGGAATAGCCAACAACAAAATCCACAAAACATAATTAACAGAAAAGAAAGCTCTTATGCAGCTATAAATTACACTCACAAAAAACAAATAGGCCATAAAATAAAACTGTGGACCGACTGGTTTTACTAAAAAAAATATAAAATCACCGATATTTTTCGGTAACGCCATAGACCAAGAAAAATCACTAAAACTAGAAATAAACACAAGAATTAATTTATATGTAATACTAAAAACAAAACAAGGAATAATTAATCTATAAATTTTTTTCTTAATAAAATCACTCAGCACTGCTGTTGTGACATTGTTTTTTTCATTAAGATATCCAGATGTAAAAAAGAAACCAACTACACACCAGCCAAAAAAAAATCTTAATACATTAATTAGCTGTATTGCTTCATGACTTAGTCGGCTCTCAAACCCACTATGCACCAATACAACACCTAAAATAGATAGAGCCTTGATTCCATCGATTTCATTAAAATATATATGGTGTTTTTTATTATGCTCTTTATTCATTAAGTTTATATTCCATATTGATTTTACAATTTATTGTAAATTGATATCAATCTGTCTAGATATGAATTGTCAGATTCTGATTTGAAATAACTTCTGATCCGCTCCTTATAATGATTTATTTCAACTAAAGGTAATTCTTGATATGCCAAAACAGTAGATTCTAATTGTTCTACATCATCAACATCAAACACAAATCCAAGATCATTTTTAACTACAATATCTTTGCATCCAGTCCTGCTAGATACTATGACCGGAACCCCTACTGATAAGGCTTCAATTACAGCTATACAGTATGCATCAGACAAACTAGGCATGATCATGCAATCGGCTGCTTTTAGATATGTTTTAATATCTTTTTTTGGTTTGGCGCCATGAAAATGTATATTTTTTAATTTAAGAGATTTAATTATAGTCATGACATTCTGATCAATAGGGCCTACAATATTAATCTCTATCAATTTGTTATTTTTTATTCTTTCCGCCAAATCAATTAGTCGCATTATTCCTTTCTCCAAACAAACGCGACCGACATAAACAAAATTCATCTTTCTTTCAATATTACGTTTTTGATCATCATCATACGTATGACCTAAAACACCATACTCATTAATTATGAATCTATCTTTATTTATATCACCACTATATGACTCAACAACATACTCTGATGGCGCCATTATATAATCACCAATATTTATTGTATTATAGTTATGTTTGTAGCGAAATAATTTTTTTTTATCGAAAGAAAAACCGTAGTTTTGATATTCCTGTCGATATATTGATTCTACATATCTTGGATTTGCTTCATAGCAATCAACAATTATAGTCCCCTTTGATTTTTTCAACCATTCACCGTAACAGTACATTGACCATAGGTGTATTATTTCATCACTCTCTGAGACCCCCCTCCTAAATAAAAAATCACATATCCCATAAAACAGCTTACCAGTATCAATTCCTTTTTTTATAAATGCTCTATTTAAATGTTCTAAAAAGGTAACAGAATGAAATATTTCAACCGAGTCATCAACTACAGATATTTTCTTTACCAGACGGTTCAAAAAACTATTTTCATGCGCAGAGTTAAAAGTAATAGCCTTTAACGCTATATCTTTATCTTTAAATAAACTTATATTTGTCATAATGTTAATTGAATGGTCTGGTCTGCATACTATTTTTACTTTTTTCATTTCAATCCACCAAAAATGCAGGGCAAAATCATGAAGACCCGCCGCCGTAAGGATTTGCGAGAGGTACTCATTATTCCGACCCGCTTGTTTTTGTTTCCGTTTAATCCCCGCTTTAAATGTTTTGTCCGCTGTCAGTAAGTTCATGGCTATGTGTCGACATGCGGCGAGATTTGCCCCGCTTCACCCCAAACAATTTGACATTATCTTCTCGCATTCCGATATCTAAACACCAGTATAATTGGTTCTCGATCGAGCAATGCACTCGGGTGGCCGCTAATAATTCTTTGGCGGTTAACTTTGCGGAGCTGATGTAATAGCGAAGGACAATTGATTCTGCGCGTACAGGCGCAACGCTCTCCCAGGGCAAAATCATGAAGACCCGCAGCCCGTAAGGATTTGCGAGAGGTACTCATTATTCCGACCCGCTCGTTTTTGTTTCCGTTTAATACCCGCTTTAAATGTTTTGCCCGCTGTCAGTAAGTTCATGGCTATGTGTCGACATACGGCGAGATTTGCACCCGCTTCACCCCGAACAATTTGGCATTCATCTTCCCGCATTCCGACATCTAAACGCCAGTGTAATTGGTTCTCGATCGACCAATGCGCTCGGGTGGCCTCTAATAATTCTTTGGCGGTTAACTTTGCGGAGCTGATGTAATAGCGAAGGACAATTGATTCTGCACGTACAGGCGCAACGCTCTCCTGTCGGTTAACGCCGACGATGCCTATGGTGGTCAATTCTGGCCAGTCATAGGCCAGATCACCTAAGGGCGTTAAATCATGGCTCACAATGCAGAAACGAGTTTCTTCCCGCCCATGCCCTTTTTCCTGCGTACTGTAACTGTCGTACAATTTTCCCATCCACATCGCAGGGGAATACCAGTTATCAAACGCATCAGCCAGTTTTCCCTGATTTCCTTTCACTGCCAGTAAATAGTCCGCTTTCTTTTTAATGATTTCCTGTGCAATTTTATGCTGACATCCCATGGCGTCTAGTGTCACTAAACAACCTTTTAATTCAAGCAGTTGCAGTAGTTCAGGAACAGCAGTGATCTCATTGGATTTAGTGGCTGTTTTTACTTGCCCTAAGACCATACTATTCTGAGCACTGAACGCACTGACCATGTGGATCACGTTATCACGTTTGAATTTATCATAAGTGGCGCGTAGCGATTTACCATCAATGGCAACAACAGAACCAGCCGTGAGGGTATGACAATTTTTCATCCACTGACAAAATAGCGTCTGTAGCTGTTTTCCTGAAATCATCCCCATGACACGTGCAATGGTGTGATGAGAAGGACAGCCATTTTCAAAATCACCGTATAAACGTAACCAATCCAGATGATCTTCACCGAAATCGGCAATTTCTTCCCAGCCCTCAGCACCACCAATAATGGCAGTGATAGTCAGAAAAAGAATATCAGCCAGGGTATAACTGGTTTTCTAAGATTGACGGTAGTCATGAATAATAGATATTTGATCCAAAAGGCTGAGTCCGTCAGGGCAAAATCATGAAGACCCGCAGCCCGTAAGGATTTGCGAGAGGTACTCATTATTCCGACCCGCTCGTTTTTGTTTCCGTTTAATACCCGCTTTAAATGTTTTGCCCGCTGTCAGTAAGTTCATGGCTATGTGTCGACATACGGCGAGATTTGCACCCGCTTCACCCCGAACAATTTGGCATTCATCTTCCCGCATTCCGACATCTAAACGCCAGTGTAATTGGTTCTCGATCGACCAATGCGCTCGGGTGGCCTCTAATAATTCTTTGGCGGTTAACTTTGCGGAGCTGATGTAATAGCGAAGGACAATTGATTCTGCACGTACAGGCGCAACGCTCTCCTGTCGGTTAACGCCGACGATGCCTATGGTGGTCAATTCTGGCCAGTCATAGGCCAGATCACCTAAGGGCGTTAAATCATGGCTGACAATGCAGAAACGGGTTTCTTCCCGACCATGCCCTTTTTCCTGCGTACTGTAACTGTCGTACAATTCTCCCATCCACATCGCAGGGGAATACCACTTATCAAACGCATCAGCCAGTTTTCCCTGATTTCCTTTCACCGCCAGTAAATAGTCCGCTTTCTTTTTAATGATTTCCTGTGCAATTTTATGCTGACATCCCATGGCGTCTAGTGTCACTAAACAACCTTTTAATTCAAGCAGTTGCAGTAGTTCAGGAACAGCAGTGATCTCATTGGATTTAGTGGCTGTTTTTACTTGCCCTAAGACCATACTATTCTGAGCACTGAACGCACTGACCATGTGGATCACGTTATCACGTTTGGATTTATCATAAGTGGCGCGTAGCGATTTACCATCAATGGCAACAACAGAACCAGCCGTGAGGGTATGACAATTTTTCATCCACTGACAAAATAGCGTCTGTAGCTGTTTTCCTGAAATCATCCCCATGACACGTGCAATGGTGTGATGGGAAGGACAGCCATTTTCAAAATCACCGTATAAACGTAACCAATCCAGATGATCTTCACCGAAATCGGCAATTTCTTCCCAGCCCTCAGCACCACCAATAATGGCAGTGATAGTCAGAAAAAGAATATCAGCCAGGGTATAACTGGTTTTCCAAGATTGACGGTAGTCATGAATAATAGATATTTGATCCAAAAGGCTGAGTCCGTTCATAGTGAGTTATCCGGCAAAAGAAAGGATAAGATCACAGGGGGATAAGATCGTCAAATCGATCGAAAAAATAGTTTCAGAATTTAAAGAATTACGGTAAAAATAAGATCAGAATTTTAAAATTCAATCCTTTCTCAAAGCCTTATATTATGCGGGCTTTCATGCTTTTGCCCTGAATCGTTCATTGCCAAACTCCTCAATGACTTCCCAACCATCAGCGCCAGCGATAACGGCGCAAATAGTCAGAAGTAAGATATCGAATAGTTTGTGTTCAATTTTCCAGCTTTGGCGAGGATCTTTAATGATAGAAAAGTAATCAAATAACTTGCCTGCATTCATATTTTTTCTTCATGGATAAATAAAAGCATAAGATCACAAACATGAATGGATAGAAAGAGATTTCAGTAAGCCGACATAGTGCAAATTGTTGTCATACAGGTCTTTTTCATGATCTTGTCCTGTAGGATCGTCAAATCGATCGAAAAATAGTTTCAGAATTTAAAGAATTACGGTAAAAATAAATCAGAATTTTAAAATTCAATCCTTTCTCAAAGCCTTATATCATGCAGGCTTTCATGCTTTTGTCCTGATCATGATTGCAGCATTGATTAAATGTGGCAATCATACGACACCTATGCCATCGCGTTTGCTGAAACTGACTGAGCTTCAGTGGTAATCAGGTAGAAAAATGCTCAAATAAACTGCTTGCATTTTTTGTCTGAGAAATTAGCCCATTAACAAATTCTTAATATTTTTTTTCATTCGACTATTTTTAATATACGGGAATATTATTTTATTTAGGATAAATAATTGCAAAAAAACAATTAAAATGGAAATTAAAAACACGACAATGTATTTATATGCATAATTTAAATGAATCATTTTAATCAATGGTATGTGCCACAAATATATCCACATGGAATTATTTGCCACAAATGAAATTTGTTTATTTATTTTCATCTTTTTAAATACATCAGAAAGATTTTGACTAAAAATAAAAAGAGTAGCTGACACAAACAATGCATACGAAAAATAATAAATAGATGGTGGATATTTAAACATTTGAGTTGGAGTGAATTCTCCATTCAACAACAACAACCACACACCGATGAAAATGAATAGCATCAAGGATAGACCACTGAGAATAATAAGTTTAATTATATTCATATTAAGCATGCGCAAGCCAATTGAAAAAATAATCGCGTATGGAATTATATATGGAATAATGAGCCCGATTATTTTACCAATACCATCCTGGATATATGGCAACAAAAAGTAACGTACAATCTCATAAGCCAAAAATATAACCATCAGTATAGCGAAATAATTTCTATCATTATGTATTATCTTATTAAAAGAAAAAATTAATGGCGATGCAATTGCAACCATTAGGAAAACTCTAATTATCCAAACGTACCCTATACCACTAATTAATGTGTAAGAGGTGATAATAGTTCTAAAATTTATTTCTGAGCTTGTTGGGTTGACAATAAAATTAACACTAAAATATAGTGTCAAGAAAAACCAAACAGGAAGAATAAGTCTCTTTATTCGCCGAAAGATATATCCTACATACGGAGTATTATTCTTATAGCTCAAACCAAATGACATACCTGAAACTAATACCATTAAAGGAACATCGAAGTTTCGAAGTTGAAATATAATACTAGGAGGATTGACATGAGCTAATATAATCATAGCTAAACCAATAAACCTCAATACATCAACTTTATCATCCCTCATGATACATCCCAATCAGTCTATAATTTATGAAATTATCTTTTACAACCAATACAGTGTGGAAAAGTTATAAAAAATCCAGTGCAAAATCATTAAGACCCGCAGCCAGCAAGGATCAGCGAAAGGCATTCATTGTCTCGACCCGCGCGCTTTTGTTTACGTTTAATGCCTGCTTTAAAACTTTTGTCCGCCGTTATTTCATATAGCACTCGGTCTTAATCTGTTATCATATAAATCTTTTTCATAATCAAGATTTATAGCCTATTGCTCAAATAAACCGGCTGCCCCCAGGAAATTGATTTTTTTCATTATTTAATGATGCACACTCTGAGGGCTAATGAGTCAACTTTACTTGTTTTTGAGACATCCGCATGGTTGTGATTTTTAGTAAAACACATATAATTCAATATGTTAGCTGTCACAATCAGTGCTATTGCGAATAGGCTTTAAAAAATATTTATGATGGCTAACAATAATTCTATTATCTAATAGTTTTTTTTCTTATCCATCTTACTATTATCCATATACGATGTAGTGAATAATAGTAAAACAAAAATAAAACCATAAAACTAATCAGCATAATCCATTCTGGAATTGCAAATAATTCCCCAAACAAACCAAAAGCAGTAAAAAATAGCGATGTAATTGTAATTGCTATTAAAGACTGCCTAGATGTTAGCCCTGCTCGTAAAAAAATATGGTGTAAATGTTTACGATCCGGCTTGAACGGGCTGTTGCCCTTGCGGATGCGGCGGATCATAATCGCGGCCATATCCATTAACGGAACAGCAATGATCCACAATGCCGTCACTGTTCTGAAATATTTAGTTTCTTGCTGTGTGCCCAAAATAAGTAACCAGACAATCACAAACCCTAACAACATTGAGCCAGCATCGCCCATAAAGATTTTTTGTTTAAACCAGCCTAGTCGAAGATTAGCAAATAAATAGGGTATGACTGCTGCAGCAAAAACAAGGGCCCAATGCATATATTCTGTTGCTCCTTTGCTAGCAAACAGAATAATAAGAGCAATAAGTGATATTAAGGCCATTGAGCCAGCCAAGCCGTCAATACCATCCATCATATTATAAGCATTAATGCCGCCTATCACGGCAATTATTGAGATCAGATAACCTAACGCACCAATATTGACCTCATCAAACCAAAACATATGACCTAAATATGACAATGTGACGTTCAGTGATAAACACATAAAAACAGTGCAACTGGCTTGCACAAATAAACGCAAGCGAACAGAAATATCTCTAAGATCATCAAATACACCTAATAAAACAATAACTAATGATGACCCGAGTAATATTTGTTGTTGATAATTGAGTTTCATAAAAATCAATGAGGTAATTACCACCCCAATAAAGATCGCCACGCCACCAATCAGGGGGACAGCCCCCTGATGGTGTTTTCGATAGTTTGGCGTATCAAGCAACCCGACTTTATCCGCTATTGGTTTCAGGGCTTTAATTGCCAAAAATGTGAATAGAAATGAGGAAACGATGGTTTCCATTTCATCGCTCATTTTATTTTATCTCCGCTTTTTCAGAGTTATTTATAGTTAGTTTTTTGAACTCTGATAGTTATATTGATAATAACCGTAATTGCCACCATAATAACTGGCTGCACGTTTTTCAATCGCATTCAAAATAACACCTTTAACTTCAATTCCATTTTGTTCTAATCGGCTTTGTGTTATTTCGGCTTCTTTCGCAGCAGTTACCGCAAACCGGGTTACCAGCAGTGTAGTGCCCACTAAGCGACCAACAATAGCCGCATCGGTTACTGCTAATAACGGTGGGGTATCGACCAGCACTAAATCATAATGCTGACTTGCCCATTCCAATAACGTCGCAAATCGTGGATGCATCAGCAGCTCACTTGGGTTCGGCGGAACTTGCCCACGAGCAATAAAATCTAAGTGTTGTTGTTCTGAATGCACGACCACTTTTTCAAGATCGAGCTGACCCGACAGATAATCAGACAAACCATGTTTTTTATCTGCCTGCGCAAAATAATCATGCAGATGCCCTTTTCGCATGTCGGCATCAATCAACAAGACTTTCTGCTCACCGTGCGCAATCACAGAGGCCAGATTGCTGGTAATAAATGATTTACCGATGCCAGGGCTTGGGCCAGTAATCATAAGCACATTATTGCGAGCTTCCATCATGGCAAAATGCAGGCTGGTACGCAGGCTACGTAAGGCTTCGATCGATAAGTCAGCAGGGTTGTGCTGTGCAAGTAGAGTCTCTTTACGGTGTTTATTATGCTTATTTTGATTTTTACTTTGTGAATCTTGCCATTCAGAAAGCGGCACTGAGGCATAAACATTCATGCCTAATTTTTCCAGCTCTTCCGGCCCTTCAATACCACGGTTAAAAGCCGCTCGCACTAACACCAGCGCAACCGATAACATTCCCCCCAGTAATGTTGCGATCACAACCACGAGTGATTTTTTCGGTTTCACCGGTTTGATCTGTACCGCAGCATTATCGATAACCCGCACATTACCCACCGTGCCCGCTTTAAGTATGTTCAGCTCTTGCACTTTATTTAATAACTGTAGATAAATTTGCTGACCAACTTCGACATCACGCGTAAGGCGTAACACTTCCTGCTGCACTTTAGGCAGTTTTTGCACTTGCTGATTAACACGCTCTTTTTCTTTCATCAGCGTATGGCGTTTTTCCATCAGAGAAATATACGCCGGATGCGACTTAGTAAATTGTTGCGAGATATCTGATTCTTTAAAAGTTAGTTGATTTAGCTGCGTCTCTAAGGACACCATTGTATCCAGTGCTGCTTTTGCTTCGAGATTTAAATCAACAGACTCATTTTTCTGACGATAATTATTCAGTTTCTGTTCAGAGTCTTCGAGAGATGAACGCACATCAGGCAAATGTGATTGCAAGAACTGCAAGCTTTTTTCTGCTTCAGCAGCATTACGTTCGATGTTTTTCATTACGTAGTTATTGGCAATGTTTTCCAACACCGAACGAATCTCATCTCGGTCATCACCTTCCAAACTCAGTGACAACATGCCGGTTTTTTTGCCTTTCTCACTGACCAATAACTGTTCTTGTAAATCATTAATAACTTGTAAATCAGGTTTTTTAGTCAGAGTAAAACGCTGACCTTCTTCGCCTTTTAAGTCTGAGACAAGTAATGAAATGCCATCTTTACTCTGGGCCAGCTCACCCACTTTGCCTTGCAAGAGATCAGAGCCATCAAGACTTAATTGGTAACCACCATTTTTCATAATCTGAAGTTGAAATTCCGACTCCTCATAAACAGCCGGAACCTGAAAGCGACTAACCAGTAATGTGCCGTGCTTCCAGCCTAAACGGGCCGCAAGTCCTTTACCGATACCATAGGAGTAATAAGGTTCAATCTGAATATTGAGGTGAAGATCATCGACCGTTTCACCGATAATCATACGTGATTTAATCAGCTCTATTTCTGTTGCAGCAGCAGAATCGCCACCACCACCACCGAGCATATCTGTTACATCTGATAACCCCGGAATACCGCCGGTTTTTTGTTCAACCTGTACAAGGGCATCAGCCTGATATATAGGGGTTGCACATAATGCGTAAATGATACTCGCTACAGCAAAAAAGCTGGTGATGCCAATAATCAGCCATTTGTTATCAAGCATCAGCCCCAGAAGCCGCCCCAGATCGATGACTTCGGCATTATTACGATTTTGCTGCTGAGAAGTGGTAGTGGTTGCCATTCTGTTACCTGTTATTTGTTCAGACGTTGAGCCCATGCCTGCGAGGCTTCGGCTATGAGATCAAAAGTAAATTCGAATGCCTCACGGCTTTGTCGGTAAGGATCAGGTATATCGCGCTTCAGCCAGTGACCATAAAGCATCGTTTTACCCCGAGCTTCTGGCGCAATACGCGTGACAGCGTCGATGTGTTTTTGTTCCATCACCAGAATCAGATCATATTGCTGACAAAGATCACGGGTTAATTGCTGCGCAACATGCCCTTCCAGTGATAATGCATGGGCCTGCGCAACCTCTGTAGCACTGCCATCAGCACTATTTCCAACTAATGCAGAAATACCTGCAGAGGCAATGTTCTTTTCTGGTAACGCTTGTTTAAGCAAGCGTTCGGCAGTAGGTGAGCGGCAGATATTGCCGACACAAACGACAAGAATTGAATTAAAACGCATAATATTTACGGCCAGTTACGAACGCGTAAAGCGCCATCAGTTAAATCACTAAATCCAGTAATGGTCGGCACTAATTGTGATATGACTCTGTTCCAGCGCACCACAGGGGCAGAGGTAACATAAACAATGTCGTAAGGCTGTAATTGGAATTCTGCCCCCAATACCAGTGCCGTCGCATCTTTAACATTCAGCTGATAGATGCTGGCTAACTTTTTATTGCCTGCGGTTTTATCGTGATTTGCCCGGATAACAAAAACCCCAGTTGCATCAGATGTCAGCTGATTCATGCCTTCTGCCTGACCCAATGCTTCGGTCAGTGTCATGCCGGTACGATCCATTTTTAATGTGCTTTGTTTGGTTACTTCACCCATGACAAATACTTTCAGTGCATCGTTACGTGGCACATGAATAATATCGCCGGGAGTTAATAAGCTGTTCTGGCTTAAATCGCCATATTGCATGAGATTTTGTAGTGACAGCGATTTCTCTTTGCCATCATGCGTCAGCACAACGTTACGCCAGTCAGCATTAGCAGAAAAACCACCGGCTTGATTAATCGCATCTAACAAGGTCAGCGGCACATTAGTTATTGGCAACTCACCTTGTTTGTCTACTTCACCAGTGACATAGATTTTTTGCGAACGGAAAGCTGCGACACTAACATCAACTTGCGGGCTTTCAACATATTGAGCCAGACGAGCAGCAATATCATCCCGTATTTCTGTCACTGTTTTACCTGTCACTTTTACACGACCGATATACGGATAGAAAATTTTGCCGTCGCTGTGTACCCAGTTACCGGCATCGCTGGCACTACGATAGGAACCAGCAGGAATAGTCAGCTCAGGATGATCCCACACAGTAATATTGAGCACATCACCAACCCCGACACGATATTCATAATGTTGCAGCGCCGATTCCAGTGTGTGGTTGACTTTAGCTTGCGGCACATCCGGGCGTAGTTTATCGATTAAGCGAGGGGTCATCGGATAGACATCAACTAATTTATCAATATCTGTATCAGAACTACTAGGTTCAATAATTTGGTTTTTCCCGCTCACAGATAAATTTGATCCGGGGATGGTGCAACCACTCAACATGACTGTGGCTGTAAGCATAGGAAGAATTAATTTTTTATTCATAGTTCCAGCGTGACTTTGACTGTGATTAATATCAAAAATGATTACAACTTAGATAACGGATCCGTATTCATGATGATCATATCACAGTGAACATTTGAATCCGTAAGATATGGCTACCGCCAGTGGCTTACAGCTACCACAGAGCGAGTAAAGTTCTATTTTATTGATTTATATAAATAAAAAAATCAGATGCATTTTTTAGCTAAGGAATAGCATAAAGATTCTAGATACTGAGATGAGAGATCTTTCCTTTGATGCAGTAGCTATCCTTGCTTTTGTTTGCAACAGGGTAAAGGATGACGCTGATCACAGCAAGAAGGGATCGAATAAAAGAAGGAAGTAAAACGAGCCGACAGGTAGAAATTCATCGGCTCGAGTGATCTTTTAAATCACTAACACTATGCCTGCCAACGCTTAAACAAAACGCTGGCATTCACGCCACCAAAACCAAAACCGTTGGAAATGGCGTATTCAATAGGCATGGGGCGCGCAGCGCCATGCACGACATCAACCCCTTCGGCAAATGGATCAGGCTGTTCAAAATTACGGGTCGCTGGGGCGATTTGGTCTCGGAGTGCCAATGCAGTAAAGATAGCTTCGATACCACCAGCGGCCCCCAACAGATGGCCGGTTGCCGACTTGGTTGACGTCACTGCAATGCGATTTTCAGTGCCAAATACCGCTTTAATTGCCGCCAGTTCGCCTTTATCGCCCACTGGCGTTGACGTAGCATGGGCATTCAGATGCTGGATCTCGCTGGCATTGATGCCTGCTTGACGAATAGCAGCCTGCATGGCGCGTTTAGCACCGTCACCATCTTCCGGGCCCGCAGTCATGTGATAGGCATCGGCGCTCGTGCCATAACCCACCAGCTCCACAATCGGTGTCGCACCACGCGCCAGTGCATGTTCCAGCTCTTCAATGACCAAAATGCCGGCGCCTTCGCCCATCACAAACCCATCACGACCACTATCAAATGGGCGAGACGCCTGTTCCGGGTTGTCGGTATATGCCGACGACAGCGCTCGCGCTGCAGCAAAACCAGCCAAACTGACGCGATCGATACAGGCTTCTGCACCACCACACACGGCGATATCGGCTTCGCCAGCACAGATCATGCGTGCCGCATCACCAATTGCCTGCACGCCAGCAGCGCACGCGGTAACGGGAGCACCCAACGGGCCTTTAAAACCATGATTGATCGACACATGCCCAGCCGCCATGTTGACCAGAAAAGAGGGAATGGTGAATGGTGACAGACGGCGTGGCCCCTTGGTGTCGGTGATCCGCACCGCTTCAGCGATGGCCGGAAAACCACCAATGCCGGAGGCTATGATTGTGGCGGTGCGTTCTTGTGCTTCTGGTGTCTCAGCCACCCAGCCGGCCTGCGCCAATGCTTCTTTGGCGGCGGCCAGTGCAAACAGAATAAACCGATCCATTTTTTTCTGCTCTTTCACCGGCACCGTCAGATCGGGGTTAAATCCACCGTCTGCATCTTCCAGATAGGAAGGCACGACACCGCCTACTTTGGCCTGCAGATCAGCCACGACGTCGTCGGCTAAACGGCGTAAGCCAGAACGGCCAGCCAATAAACGCTGCCATACTGTTTCAACACCACAACCCAGTGGCGTTACAGCGCCCATTCCGGTCACAACAATCCGACGTATACTCATTTTTGATTCTCCTCCGCTATCGCGGTATTCGCTGCGAACAGCTCATGTTTAATTTTTTGATGTTGATAATGCTGCAAACGCTGCTGCATTGTGTCGGAAGCCGCCGGCCCCGCTATCAACATGAAATCTTGCTCGGTGATCTCGCGACCACTGACTTTATCCACCAGCACCGGTTGGGCAATGACGCCCGTACGGGTATCGGCTAATTGAATACATTCCCCTTCCGGCGCAGCATATTTATTACCCCAGGTCAGTAATGTTAATAGCACTGGGCTTAACTCCCGCCCTTTGGCGGTGAGTTTATATTCATAGCGTAACGGTCGGGTGGAATAGGGTTGTTTATCCAGCAGCTCTGCTTCCACCAAGGCATTTAAGCGCCGAGTTAACATGTTCGGCGCAATATCCAAACTTTTCTGAAATTCATCAAACCGGCAAAGCCCGTGCATCGCATCGCGGATGATCAACAGACTCCACCACTCACCCACTTGTGCCAGACTACGCGCAATCGGGCATTGGGCACTACCAATATTCTTGTGTTGCATATTCCCCTTGCCCTGATCCACAGAGTAACTTGCATAATGAAAGTTACTCTATCGTTATCACTCACATTATGCAAGTGAGCACCAGGGGTCTTGTTCTGCCGCTGCACCAAATGCCTGTTGCAGGTAATCGACCAGCACTCTCACTTTCGCGGAAAGATGTTTCCGGCTGGGATATAAAGCATAGACGCCATAAGTGGGCCCTTGCCACTCGGGTAACAACTGCACCAGACGGCCAGCTTTTAAATCATCGCCGACCAGAAAGCTGGGTTGCAAAATCACCCCCATGCCGCTTAATGCCGCCAGACGAATGGTGTCGCCATTATTAACCTGCATGTGTGTAGGAACCGTGACACGAGCCGTTTGACCACTATGAATATGTTGAAAATTCCACTCATCACGCTGGCGGGCATAACTGTAACCAATCGCCTGCATCTGACTGAGCTCGTCAGGGTGATTGGGTAAACCAACCCGCGCAAGATAAGAAGGTGCCGCGCACAACAACGAATGCGTGGTGGCAATACGCCTGGCAATGAGCGAGGAATCAGGCAACGCAGCAATGCGCACCACCAGATCATAACCAGCTTCCAACACATCCACTTTTTGGTCGGAAAGTGAAAGTTCAAGCCGGAGTTCCGGATAACGCTGCAAAAAATCCGGCCACAGTGGCGCCAGATGCTGAATACCAAACGTCACCGGCACATTCACTTTTAATGTCCCCGTGGGTTGCGCGATGGTTTGGCTCGCTTCCGCTTCCGCTTCTTCCAGATCGAGCAACAGCGGTTTACCGCGCTGATAAAAATGGTTGCCCCCTTCCGTCAGCACTAAACGGCGCGACGTACGCTGCAATAACCGGATACCAAGATGGCTTTCCAATTCCGACACGCCACGGGAAACCGCCGCCACCGATATTTGTAGTTTTTCTGCCGCTTTCGACAAGGTACCGCACTCAACGGCACTGACCAGACACTCAATCGCTTTCAGACGATCCATGTTTGCAATTCCTGCAAAGATAGTTTGATGAATAGCATCTTCTTTACAGATTATGAAAGCAATATGCTAATCCCATCGTTTGAGAATGATTCAAACAATTTAATATTCTTTGAGGAGCAACTTATGACTCGTTTACCGACACTCTTTGTTTCGCACGGTTCCCCGATGCTGGCGCTGGAACCCGGCACCACCGGCCCGGTGCTGACGAAAGTCGGTGAACGGTTGCCGAAGCCCAACGCTATCTTAGTAATTTCAGCACACTGGCTGACACATCAGCCCACACTGAGCAGCAGCAAAGCGCCAGAGACGATCCATGATTTTGGTGGTTTCCCTCGGGCACTGTATAGCCTGCAATATCCGGCTCCCGGCTCACCCGAGTTGGCGGCACAAGTGCAGAGCATGCTGAAAAATATCGGTTTGGACGCCAAGCTGGACGAGCAACGCGGGCTGGATCATGGTGCATGGGTGCCACTGCGTTACCTCTATCCGCAGGCAGATATTCCGGTGGTGCAGTTGTCGTTAAACCCGTCGGTGCCACCGAAATTACAATTTGCACTGGGGCAGTTTTTACAAAGTCTGAGTGCGGAAGGTGTGCTGATTTTGGCATCCGGTAGCTTCACGCATAATCTGGGTGAACTGTATTGGGATCAGCCGGAGGAATCACCGGAAGCTGGCGATCCGTATGTGGATCAATTCCGTGACTGGATGATCGACAAGATTAAAAAACATGATGTGGAAGCCATCAATGATTATCGCAAGTTGGCACCTCATGCCCGTCGGGCACATCCGACTGACGAGCATTTGTTACCGCTGTTTGTGGCGTTAGGCGCCGCGGATAACAAAGCGGTGTTGCGACTGCATAAAGATGTAGCGCTGGGTACGCTGGCCATGGATCTGTTTGCTTTTGGATCTGGAACTCAGTTACTCGCGTAGAAATAAATAACGAACAGGCAAAAACGCTGTGCCGGAAACCCCGGCCAAGGAGATCGTATGACCACTATGACAACACAACGTCCGCTGGGTAACCCGCTCACGTTTGAACATCTGGTGCAGATCAACGATGCCACCGACACCCGCGTGACATCTTTGACCCGCAGCCAGCTTTGGCAAGGGCTGATCTTGCGCGCCACCGAGCCGGAAGGATTTATTCCCTGGTTAGATACCAGCGAAATTCAGGGCAATATCGAGCAAGGCATGCAGCGGTACCTGAATTACGGCAGTTATCAGATCCGTGATGAAGTGCATTTTACTGCCAACGAACAGGTGGAGTACCAAAGCTACGATGCCACGACGGGCGCTGAGTTTATCTTGCGGATGAAAATCGAAGAACCGACCCCGGATGCCTTATTTGTGCGTTTTATCTATCACGCACACTCGGTCGATCATCATGCTGACAGCCCGCTGGGTTACGCCATTAAAGAAGCGTATCGGTTCAGTGATGATGACTTAATCATGCGGATCCGGCTGTTAGCCGAAAGTGGCAATCTGGATGTGCAATAACACACCATAAATCAACGTTGAACAGCAACACGGCGGGCGACTCACCCGCCGTCTTTTTATACCGTTATTCCAGTAAATATTGTGCATGGAAACGCAGATGCTCTTCGATAAAACTGGCGATGAAATAGTAGCTATGGTCGTAACCTTGTTGCATGCGTAGCATCAAATTGGCCTTCGCCTGCATACCAGCAATGTAAAGTGCTTGCGGTTTTAGCTGTTCCTTTAGGAAGTTATCCGCATCGCCTTGATCAACCAACAAAGGTAAATCACCGCGATATTGCGCCAGTAACAAGCTGGCATCGTAGTCGACCCAAGCAGTTTGATCTTCCCCCAGATAAGCCGTAAAGGCTTTTTGCCCCCACGGACAGTTGACCAGGTTCGCAATCGGTGCAAAGGCGGATACGGAAACAAAGCGCTGCGGGTTACGCAACGCCAGCACCAGCGCGCCATGCCCGCCCATCGAATGCCCGCAGATGGCGCGTTTATCCGATAATGGCAATTCTGCCTCCACCAGCGCAGGCAACTCATGCAGCACATAGTCATACATCTGATAATGCGCGGCCCACGGCGCTTGCGTGGCATTCACATAAAACCCTGCGCCAAGGCCGAGATCATAAGCCGCATCATCCGGCACACCTTCCCCACGCGGGCTGGTGTCGGGGATGACCAATGCGATGCCTAACTCGGCGGCAACACGCTGCGCACCCGCTTTGGTAGAAAAGTTTTCATCACTGCAGGTTAGACCCGATAGCCAATACAACGCAGGCACGTTTTGGGTTGCCGCTTGCGGCGGCAAAAACACCGAAAACTGCATCTCACAATTCAGCACGGCAGAGGTGTGTTGATAGCGGACTTGTCGTCCGCCAAAACACTTTTGCTCCTGTACAACGGTCAGCGTACTCATGGCTACACCTTATTTATCAAACAGGATCACAGAGCGGATCGATTTACCTTCATGCATCAAGTCAAAGGCATGGTTGATGTCGTCCAGCCCCATGGTGTGGGTAATGAAGGTATCTAACTCAAACTCGCCATTCATATATTGCTCTACAATGCCTGGTAGTTGTGAGCGGCCTTTAACGCCACCGAAAGCACTGCCTTTCCAGATCCGGCCAGTGACCAGTTGGAACGGACGGGTGGAGATCTCCTGACCGGCCGCTGCGACGCCGATGATCACCGACTCGCCCCACCCCTTATGGCAGCATTCCAGCGCCGAACGCATCACTTTGACATTACCGATACATTCAAATGAGAAATCAACGCCGCCATCGGTCATCTCGACGATCACATCCTGAATCGGCTTATCGAAGTTTTTCGGGTTCACGACATCAGTCGCACCGAGTTTTTTCGCAATTTCAAATTTGTCTTCATTGATATCAATCGCAATGATACGGCCGGCTTTGGCCATGACGGCACCAATGATCACCGACAGACCAATGCCGCCTAAACCAAACACCGCGACGGTATCGCCCGATTGTACTTTAGCGGTGTTTTTCACCGCGCCCATGCCGGTGGTAACACCACAACCCAGCAGACAGACTTTTTCCAAAGGTGCGGCTTTACTGATTTTCGCTAAAGAGATCTCTGGTACTACCGTGTGTTCGGCAAATGTAGAAGTGCCCATGTAATGGAAAATCGGCTTGCCATCTTTGAAGAAACGGGTGGTGCCATCGGGCATCAAGCCTTTGCCCTGTGTGGCACGGATAGCCTGACACAAGTTGGTTTTGCCCGATTTACAGAATTTGCACTGACCGCATTCCGGCGTATACAGCGGGATCACGTGATCACCCACCGCAACACTGGTCACCCCCTCACCAATCGCTTCGACAATACCCGCGCCTTCATGACCCAAGATTGCCGGGAACACGCCTTCCGGATCAGCACCTGACAGGGTGTAAGCATCGGTATGACAAACCCCGGTGGCCACAATACGCACCAACACTTCGCCTTTTTGTGGCGGCATCAGATCAACTTCTTCAATCGATAGCGGTTTACCGGCTTCCCAGGCAACGGCGGCGCGGGTTTTGATCATATTCATGTTGAACTCCTGAATGAGTGGCGTATTCGAAAGTATGGTTCATCGACGAAAAAAAACAGCACACCGACACGCGGTAAATACATCCTTGTACGCTTGGACGCGGCGTCCATGCCGCGTACAGTCGGCTTAGCTGTTATTTCCCGTCTCGCTGAAAATCAGTGATAGTTCATTGTATTCACCTCAATTCAGTTGATAATTAGCGCATACGGCAAATAATTTTTACCATAGAGTAATAATGACAATCTGGGATGGCATCAATGAGTTTGTGTGCGTCGTCGAAACCGAAAGTTTCACGGCAGCCGCGAAACGACTGGAAGTCTCGGTGGCGCATATCAGCCGTCAGGTAAATCAGTTGGAAGATCGTCTCGGCGCAAAATTACTCTATCGTACTACCCGCAAACTACGCCTGACCGAAGTGGGCGAAGTCTATTACCAGCATGCGCGTAAAATACTCGACGATATGCAAGCCGCAGAACGCGCGGTGATGGAGATGGAAGGCAAACCCACCGGCAAACTGCGCATTACGGCCCCGGTCTATTACGGCGAATATTTCCTCGCCCCCTTGGTAAATGATTTCCTGCTGCAATATCCGCAACTCGATCTGGAATTGAAACTCACCAATGAAACGGTGGATCTGGTAAAGGAAGGTTATGATTTGGCGATCCGGCTTGGCACGCTCGATTCATCGAGCCTGATGTGTCGGAAACTGGCGCGCCGCACACAATATTTATGCGCATCGCCGGCCTATCTGGTCGCACACGGCACACCGCAAACCCTCGCCGATTTAGCCAACCACCGTTGTTTGGGAGGCAGCCTCGATCACTGGCGTTTTCTGGAAAACGGCAAATTACGCAACTGGCGGGTGGGTTCGGCGTGGAGTTGTAATTCCGGACTGGCATTAAAAGATGCGGCGTTAAAAGGTCTCGGCATCGTGCAACTACCGGATTATTACGTGCAAACCGCACTCGCGCAGGGCTCGTTGGTCAGCTTACTGGAAAGCCACCGTCTGCCGGATGACGGGGTTTGGGTGGTATATCCGCAAAATCGGCATCTATCACCCAAAGTCCGGTTATTGGTTGATTTTCTGGTGGCGCAATTAGGCAAATAACCGGCAGCACTTAGCGTCTACGCTGCCGATATAACTCTTCTTTCGCCGTTTCACTGCGCACAGCGGCTGCAATTTCCTTGGGTACAATCGTCATACCAATCGGAGCCAACGCGATCCCAGCCAGCTTCAGATGTTGTAGCGCAAACGGAATACCAATGATGGTGACAAAACAGGCAACCGCAGAAAAGATATGCCCGATGGCCAGCCAAATTCCGGCAAAAATAAACCACAGAATATTACCGAGCAGCCCTAAACTGCCAGTACCAATATCGTCCTGCTGATACAAGTCTTTGCGATTCACGGCTTCTTTACCAAACGGGAAAAAGGCAAATTGGCCGATCACAAAACAGGCTTTTGCCCAAGGGATACCAACAATAGTGACCATTGCTAACAACCCGACCAGCCACCAGCCCAGCCCCATAAACACACCACCGCAGACAAACCAGATCAAATTACCAATGGCACCCATGGCTGACTCCTGCACAGACTAATAAGAAAACAAATTCGTGACGGGTCTATCCTTGCTGAAAAAACGCGGTAATGCATCAACTATCGTGCTTTGTTTGATCGCTCGAATAATTCCTGACTACACTGAAAATCATCCGTCCGGCGAAAAGAAATAATATGAAGCGAACTTTGTGGCTGCTCATTTTCTTCAGCACATTAGTTTGGTCGCTGATTAAACCGCACGATCTGTTTACCTGGCTGCTGGAGGTGTTTCCAGCGCTGATCGGCTTTATCGTGCTGGCAAAAACTTATCGCACCTTTCCGCTGACGACGCTGGTCTATAACTTGATTTTGCTGCACAGCATTATTCTGATGGTGGGAGGTCATTACACCTATGCCGAAGTGCCGTTATTTGACTGGTTTAAAGAGTGGTTTGGCGCAACCCGCAATAACTACGACAAGCTCGGACATCTGGCGCAAGGTTTTGTTCCGGTGCTGATTGCCCGGGAGCTGGTGATCCGAAAACAGATTATCCGGGGCCGGACGTGGCAGCATTTTTTCTGCGTCTGTTTTTGTCTGGCATTCAGTGCCTTGTATGAATTACTGGAATGGGCAGTTGCTCTGGCTTCCGGCGAAAGTGCAGAGGCTTTTTTAGGTACACAAGGTTATATCTGGGATACGCAATCCGACATGTTTTATGCCCTGCTTGGCGCGATGATCAGCCTGTTATTATTAAGTCGTTATCACGATAAACAGCTACAACTGGAAATATAAAAGCGCCACAGGTTTCCAACTTCCTACGGCGCTTTCGAATGCTCAGAGCAGAAAAAACTGTCGCTGAGGTTATTGGAATGCACTGTCCTCTAACCGACTGATCACATCGAGTACGGTATGTAAGCCCTCATCGGTCGACAACAGTTCAACGGGACATTTACCACCGAGCGATTTGGCGGGCTCTTTCAGCCAAAGTTCAGCTGTTTCCTGATCGCCTTCAAAAAACTCGGTCGCCGCTTGTAGCGCTTTGTTGTAATGATGCAATTGTAGCGATTTCATGAGCCCCCTCCATTGCTGTCGTTGTCACTATCCATCAATACTTGAAGTATAGTTTAACCAACGATAAGCGATGCGCTGTTCAGCAACGAAAGCGCTCAGTTCGTCGATTTGATTTTGCACGCGGCATAAAACAGGGTCAGCCAGCCCGCGATCAAAAATACGCCACCCAGCGGCGTGATCGGACCAAGCCATTTCATGCCGGTGAGTGCCAGCAGATACAGGCTGCCGCTAAAACATAACGTGCCAGCCAGCAGCAATTGCGCAGCACGTGGCACTAAGCGGCTAGCCCACTGTTGCGCTAACACAAACAAGATCAATACCACGACCGCATGCAGGAGTTGGTAACGCACAGCAATTTCCCACACCTCCAAGCCGGAAGCGGGTAATTGATTTTTCAAACCGTGTGCGCCAAAGGCACCAGCAGCAACACCACTGGCGCCCAGCGCGGAGCTCCATAACAGCATCCAACGATGATTCATGCGTTTTCTCAATTTTTGAGTTCTAACATCGCTTTATTATCTGACAGATAACAGAAATAGACACCGCGGAAAATGAAGAAAGGAGGAAGATGCTGAACGCCAAAAACAAAAAACCCGCCGAAGCGGGTTTTTCTAATGTGGTCGGTGATAAAGGATTCGAACCTTTGACCCTCTGGTCCCAAACCAGATGCGCTACCGGGCTGCGCTAATCACCGTATGTCCAAATTATGCCACTAAATGCAGGGAATTGAAATCAAAGATGCTACTTGTCAGTCTGACTGGTTAAATTGACATCAGATAGCGGTTATTCAATGCGCAAACCGGATCAACCGCGGCCAGTTTAGTGTTCTGGCATCCAGCTTTCGCTGTTTTCCCACACATCCTGCACCAGCTCTTCGATCATGACTTTATCTTCCTTGCTGGCTTTGCTGATCGACATCGACATGGCACTACCGGTAGCAACCCGGATACTAAGATCACTGAATTTTACTGTTAGTTGACGATTCAACTCATTTGCCAAAGCTTCTATGGTTTCCAGACCAATACCGTGTTTTTTATCAATGATGATTTCTAAGCGCATGGAAGAGACCTCGATTAAGCACTAGATACTGTATTAATATACAGTTAGCGAAACATGAAATCCAGCCTGTTTATCCGTAAAAAAACGCGCCTATTCAGGTAAAATATATTGGTAACCTTAGTTAGATGACATCAGCTAATCTGCTGTTGAGTCCGCTCCATCAAGCTTGCTGTCATTGGGCATCCCAAAAGCTGTGCGTATTATCTGATTCCATTAAAAACATTGCATAAATCAGCATACGGCTCGTTATTCCATGCTATTAATATTGCCGAGTAGAATTAGTCAAAGTATCGGAAAATAAGCAATCAAACATGGTAAAGGATCGCTGCTGATGAGAACGTTGCGAGTGGTTATTACGCCTCTATCCCGCTGTGGATATCGTTAAAAGGGCGTCATATTGGATCGATATAACCATATATGTCTTCGAGCAACCTACAACGAGTGGATGAATGCTAAGATTTACAACACAATGATCTATGAGTTGGCAGATGGAATTATCGCGGGTCAGAATGACCTGATTGATGAGGTCATCAAAATGCTGAATCATCTCATTGTGGTTGACACCTTATGGCTTAAGCGGTTTGCGATCCATCCAGCTAACTACACTGCGTTAGAGTCAGTGTTATCACTGCCCACACAAGAAAACCTTGAACAAATTGTCTCTACTCATATCCAAGAATTAGCCGAATTCCGACAATATCTGGACAAAATCATCTGTGAATGGGCGCACGCCATTTCCAGAATCGATTTAGATCATCAGCTTTGTTATAAAAATACCCAAGGCGTAATAACTAATCATAAATTCTTCAGTCTAATCATGTATTTTTTTAATTATCAGACGTTTATTCGCGAGAAAATATTAGCGCTGTTATTACAAGCCGACATAGATGTAGGAGCGACAGAGTTAGTTGTGCCGATGCCGAGCGGTATTAATATCTGAGAAGAATAAAATGTAGAAATAACAAAATGCACAAAAGCAAAAACCCCGCCGAAGCGGGGTTTTTTAATGTGGTCGGTGATAAAGGATTCGAACCTTTGACCCTCTGGTCCCAAACCAGATGCGCTACCGGGCTGCGCTAATCACCGATTTTGTAACTCTTTCGTAAAGATTGGTGCGAAAGGAGGGACTCGAACCCTCACACCCGAAGGCACTAACACCTGAAGCTAGCGCGTCTACCAATTCCGCCACCTTCGCATCACTATTCTTTACTTTTAAATCTGGGGTGGCTAATGGGGCTCGAACCCACGACAACTGGAATCACAATCCAGGGCTCTACCAACTGAGCTATAGCCACCATTGCTATCTTGGAACTTCTCAGTTGAATCTATCAACGCTTGGTGCGCCCGACAGGATTCGAACCTGAGACCTTTGGCTCCGGAGGCCAACGCTCTATCCAGCTGAGCTACGGGCGCCTTGTCCTCAAGACGGGGCGAATATTAAGGGCAGAAGAAAAACATGTCCAGTAATTTTAACAAAAAAATGTTTAGTTGCTGGAACTGTAATCAATCACTTACTAATAGGAATCGTTGTTGTTCAATTTTTGCTTGATCTGCAAGCTGATCAATTTACACTATCCAAATTGAATGAACGTTCATTCATTTTCTATTGGTGTAAAGATGTCACAACAGAAACCCGAATTGATCATGGCTCACGCCGAACAATTATTTATCGACCATGGCTTTCATGGCACTTCAATGCAGATGATTGCCAAAGCCGCCGGCATTGCTGCTGGCACTGTGTATCTGCACTTCCCCAGTAAAGAGGTGCTGATCCGTCGGATTTACCGACGTGCCGTCACCGACATGCTGGATAGTTTACTGAAAGTGTATGACCCGACGTTATGGCCGTTCGAACAATATCGGTATTTCTGGCTAAACGCCTATCACGAATTGAAAGAAAAACAGAGTTTAGTGCACTTTAAGGATCTATACGAACGTTCACCTTTCTATAACGAAGATGATCGTGCATGGGCTGACGAACAATGGTTACCCATCGAGCAGTTTTTCCAAACTGGTATTGATAACGGCCTGTTTCGCAAGATTCCGCCGTGCATGTTGGGCTATTTGAGTATTGGTTCCGTATTGAGTATTTCACAGACACAAAGGGTAACCCCTTTTGAGATGACTGCAGAGCTGGAAGAACAACTGATCCAAGCTAGCTGGCGCGCCATTCTGGCGGATTAACCCCCGATAAAAGCATATAACGGAGAGCAGAATGAAAAAGTGGATGGTGATCATGTTGCTGGTCGCGCTGTTGTTATTTGGCAGTGTGATTGGTTTTAACTTTTATAAATTTGCCCAAATGGGTAAAGCAATGGCCAGCAAACCCGCCCCCGTATTCCCGGTCACGACCTTGGCAATAAAAGGCACCGACTGGGCGCCAACGCTGGAAGCGATTGGTTTTATTGAACCTAATCAAGGCTTGGATATCGGCACCCAGATCGCTGGCTCAGTCGATAAGATCTCGTTTGAATCAGGTCAGAAAGTAAAAAAAGGCACGTTATTGATGTCGTTGAATACGGATGTTGAACGCGCCAATCTGAAAAGCTCACAAAGCCGGCTCCCTGCCGCAAAAGCTAACTATGAACGTATGCGTAGTCTGTATGCGAAAGGTGGTGTATCAAAAGGTAATCTGGATGATGCACAAGCTGAGTATCTGGCATTGGAAGGACAAATCGACTCGCTGCAGGCGACGATTGATCGCATGACCATTCGAGCGCCGTTCAGTGGTCAGGTGGGTTTACGTAACGTGTTCCTCGGTCAATATCTGAAAGCTGGCGACAACATCGTGCGCTTAGAAGATACCTCGGTCATGAAGATCCGTTTCACCATTGCCCAAACTGAACTGGCGAAAATTAAAGTCGGTCAGCAGTTAGATATCTTCGTCGATGCCTATCCACAACGCCCGTTCAAAGGCACGATTGCTGCGATTGAACCGATCGTGAAACAACTTTCTGGGGTGGTGGAAGTTCAGGCCGCGATTCCAAATGCAGAAGGTCAGTTACGTTCTGGCATGTACGCCAAGGTGCAGGTCATGCTGCCAGTGCAACAGCAACAGGTGGTTATTCCACAAACCGCGGTGAATTTCACGCTGTATGGTCAAACCGTCTATGTTGTCGAAGACGGTAAAGATGCCAAAGGCCAACCGGTTAAAATTGCAAAACAGACCGTGGTTAATGTCGCGGAACGTGATGCAGATGTGGCACACGTCGTGAGCGGTTTAAAAGTCGGCGATGTGGTTGTCACTTCCGGCCAAATCCGTTTATCTAATGGTAGTCAGGTAAAAGCCGTGGAAGATAACACACTGGCTAAACCGGCTACTGTGCCTGCACTGTAACGGAGCTGAGCATGCGATTTACTGATCTCTTTATCAGGCGGCCCGTGTTGGCCGTCACAATTAGTCTGATGATGGTGCTATTCGGCCTGGAAGCCTTGCGTGGCATGGCGATCCGCGAATATCCGAAAGTCACCAATACTGTTATTACCGTCACCACCAATTACTACGGCGCCAGTGCTGACGTTATTCAAGGGTTTATTACCCAGCCGGTTGAGCAAGCGATTGCTCAGGCAGAAAATATCGACTATATGACGTCGAGCAGTCAGTTAGGGCGCTCAACGATCACGGTTAACATGCGTCTGAACACCAATCCCAATGCGGCACTCGCGGATGTATTGGCGAAAGTTAACTCGGTTCGTTCACAACTGCCAAAAGAAGCGGATGATCCGTCGATCACCTCCTCGACCGGTAGTAACACCTCTATTTTGTATATTGCGTTTTCCAGTGCGGTGCTGAACTCGTCTCAGCTGACCGATTATCTGGAGCGAGTGATCAAACCACAGCTGTTTACCGTGCCGGGGGTGGCGAAAGTTAACCTGTATGGCGGTACACAGTTTGCGATGCGTATTTGGTTAGATCCGCTGAAAATGGGTGCTTATAACCTGTCATCGTCACAGGTGATGTCGGTTCTGCAATCTAACAACTATCAGTCAGCACCCGGTCAGGCAACCGGTTATTTTGTGTTGTATAACGCGGAAGCGGATACCCAGGTGAATAGTACACAACAGCTGGAAGATCTGGTGGTTGCCAGCCATGATGGCGCAGTGATCCGCGTGCGCGACATCGCTAAAGTCACGCTGGAGAAAAACCACGACCAATATCGAGCACTGGCCAATGGTAAAGAAGCAGTGATCGTGGCTGTTGACTCATCCCCTTCAGCTAACCCGTTAGATATTGCGGCGAACGTGCGTAAATTGCTGCCTGATTTCCAGCAAAACTTGCCTAACACCATGAGCATGAAATTGCTGTATGACTCAACACAAGCGATCAATGAGTCAATCAAGGAAGTGCTGAAAACCATCGTGGAAGCCGCAGCCATAGTCTTGGTGGTCATTGCGTTGTTCCTCGGATCAATGCGTGCGGTGGTGATCCCCATTATCACAATTCCACTGTCATTGGTTGGTGTGGTGATGTTGATGCAGATGTTTGGTTTCTCCATCAATTTGATTACGCTGCTGGCCATGGTGCTGGCGATCGGTCTGGTAGTTGATGACGCGATCGTGGTGGTAGAAAACGTCGATCGACACATCAAAGCCGGTGAAAGCCCGTTCCGTGCCGCGATCATTGGAACGCGCGAAATTGCCAGCCCAGTTATTACCATGACCATCACGCTGGCGGCGGTATATACCCCTATCGCATTGATGGGTGGTGTAACCGGTTCGATCTTTAAAGAGTTCGCGCTGACCCTGGCGGGTGCGGTGTTTATCTCTGGGGTTATCGCACTGACACTGTCACCGATGATGTGTGCGGTGATGCTAAAACCACACGTCAACCCGAATCGGTTTGAGCGTGGTGTCGAAAACACGTTGAACTCCGTGACAGCGGTTTACAGCCGCATTCTGGATAAGGTGATGACCCGTCGTCCGGTCATTATCGTGTTCGGTATTATTGTGTTATCGGTGATGCCGCTGCTGTTTAAACTGATCCCCGCCGAACTGGCACCGTCAGAAGACCGCGGTGCGTATCTGATGATGGCGAAAGCACCAAACACTGCCAACCTCGACTATATTGAAAATAATATGGCTGCCGTGGGTGATACGCTGATGAAAGATCCGGCCATGTCGACCAACTTGGCGCTGGCGGGTATTCCCAACAGTAACCAAGGCCTTGGCATCGCGATCTTAAAACCGTGGAGTGAGCGTGAAAAAGCACCAGTGGTGGTCGCTCGCACCAATGCGGCATTACAGAATATGCCGGGCGTGGCGATCAGTTCGTTCCAGTTCCCAGAATTGCCTGGTGCTGGCGGTGGTTTGCCATTACAGCTGGTGATCACCACACCGAACGAATTCCGCAGCTTGTTTGAAGTGGCAAGTGATGCGCTGGCGAAAATCAAAACCAATCATCAGTTCGTTTACACCGACCTCGATCTCGCTTTTGATTCCGCCACCATGCACATTAAGATCAACCGGGATAAAGCTGGAGCGTATGGCGTAACCATGCAAGACATTGGCGCTACGCTGAGTGCCATGATGGGTGACGGTAACGTCAACCGCGTGTCACTAAATGGTCGGAGTTATGAGGTGATCCCACAGGTTGAGCGTCAGTTCCGTCTCAATCCTGAATCACTCAAACACTATTACGTGCAAGCCGCCAACGGCCAATCCGTTCCACTCAGCAATCTGGTGTCGATCGAGCTGAAAAGTGAGATCCGCTCATTACCCCATTACAACCAGTTGAACTCAGCCACGATTGGTATCGTACCAATCATGCCGATGGGTGATGCCGTTAAGTGGTTGGAAGAAAATGTCGTCTCTGCATTACCGCAAGGTTATCAGCACGATTATATGGGTGAAGCGCGTCAATATGTGCAGGAAGGTAATGCGCTGATGTACACCTTCATGCTGGCACTGTGTGTTATTTTCTTAGTGTTGGCCGCACAGTTTGAAAGCTGGCGTGACCCGCTGGTGATCATGATGTCGGTGCCACTGGCGATTAGTGGTGCCTTAGTCGCGCTGGCGTGGGGTTTATCGACCATGAACATCTACACCGAAGTGGGGATCATCACATTGGTCGGGCTGATAAGTAAACACGGGATTTTGATCTGCGAAGTAGCTCGTGAACAGCAATTACTGAAAGGCCTGAGCAAAATGGATGCGGTGAAAATCGCAGCGCGCGTGCGGTTACGTCCGATCCTGATGACGACAGCTGCTATGGTGACTGGTTTATTACCACTGTTAGGCGCGATAGGTGCGGGTGCCTTGAGCCGTTTCAGTATCGGTATCGTCATCGTGGCCGGTCTGACCATCGGTACATTCTTCACGCTGTTTGTACTGCCGGTGATTTATACCTTTGTTGGTAAAAACCACAAACCATTACAGGAATTTGATGAATCGGTGACGCCTTTAGCGTTGCATGACGATGAGTAATTAATCAACATCTTCCGTAAAAGCCCTCTTCCCCGAGGGCTTTTTTATCTGGCCGAATATCAGACTGTTATGCTGATGTCTGGTCAAATATCCATCTACAAATCCAATAAAATGATCTTAGATAGCATTTTTACTATGCCTTCTGCTCAATTTTTATATAATTCACCATCTATAACGCATAAGAATGCATTGTATCCGCAAGGCATACGTCGAATACCGATATAATTTAATCTCCAAAAAGGAAGCCAATATGGAAAATGTCATTAATACACTGAGTGATCTGTTATGGGGTCAGCTCGTCTATGCGCTTCTGGCTGTTGGGATCTTTTTTACTATTCGCACCAACTTCATTCAGTTCCGCCATTTTGGTCACATGTTTAGCGTACTGAAACACAGCACCGTCAGTGATGCCGCCGGGATCTCCTCTTTTCAGGCATTATGTACCGGGCTGGCAGCCCGTGTCGGTACCGGTAATCTGGCCGGTGTAGCCGTGGCAATTTATCTCGGCGGTCCGGGTGCTATTTTCTGGATGTGGCTGATTGCCATGATCGGTATGGCATCAGCATTTGTAGAAAGTACTCTGGCACAGCTTTACAAAGTAAAAGATGATAATGGCAACTACCGTGGTGGTCCGGCCTATTACATGGAAAAGGGCCTTGGCCAGCGTTGGATGGGCGTGCTGTTCTCTATTTTTCTAATCATCTCGTTTGGTCTGGCTTTTAACTCAGTACAGGCCAACTCTATCAGCGGTGCAATGCAATCTGCTTTCGGCGTTCCGAACTGGATCACCGGTGTGGTATTAGCCGCTCTGAGTGGCATCGTCATTTTCGGCGGCTTACGCAGTATCGCGCGTTTTTCTGAGTTGGTCGTGCCTTTTATGGCGACCGCTTATCTGCTTCTGGCTGTTGTGATTGTCGGCATGAATCTGGAGAAATTACCGGAAGTGTTCATGACGATCATCCATTCTGCATTTGGTTTTGAGCAGGCTGGTGCTGGTGCGCTAGGTTATACCATTGCTCAGGGCATGATGAATGGTATCAAACGTGGTTTGTTCTCTAACGAAGCTGGTATGGGCTCTGCGCCAAATACCGCAGCAACAGCCAGCCCTTATCCGCCGCATCCAGCTTCCCAGGGGTATGTGCAGATGATGGGGGTATTTATCGATACAATTGTGATCTGTACTTGTACAGCAGCCATCATATTGCTTTCTAATCAATATGTACCAGGTAATGAACTGACCGGGATCAAACTTACTCAAGCAGCCCTATCTGAACATATCGGTAATGCAGGCAATATCTTCATTGCTTTTGCGGTGTTCTTCTTTGCCTTTACCTCGATAGTGGCCAACTACGCCTACGCGGAAAACAACTTAGTTTTCTTGGAACATAACCACCCTGCCCGTCTGGCAATTTTCCGTCTGTGTGTTTTGGGAATGGTCATGTTTGGTGCTGTCGCTGAATTACCGCTGGTCTGGACACTGGCGGACATCTCAATGGCATTCATGATTGTAACTAACCTGATTGCCATCATTTTAATGTCTGGTACGGCTTCCAAACTGGCGAAGGATTACAACGCACAACGTAAAGCAGGTAAGTTACCCACTTTTGATGTCAATGATTACCCGGAAATGAAAGCGAAAATCGAACCGGGGATCTGGGACAACAACAAATAATTCACTTTCACCGAATATTAAGGCCGCTTGCGCGGCCTTTCTTTTGGGGTTACATCGGATATTTCAACGTCACCTGATAACGATACGTTCCCGCCCCCAGTTGATGATCGGTATGCACACTCGGGCTCCACGAGTCATCACCACCAACGCCCATATGGAAACCATCCAGATGCAGGAATAGCCCCCGTTCAGCTTGCAATTGGTGTTGATAACGTGTGTTGGCTAAATTCGCTGTGCTGTATGCGCTAACACGGAAATGGAATAAGCCACTGACCTGTAAACCACCCAGTCGCAGCTCACGAGTGTCACAACGCAGACCATTTTCACACGGGAAAATATACGGTGTATGCAACTCGGCTAAAGGCAATTGCCAGTCACCAATGTGCGCGGAAGTCTGTCGATCCGGGTAGTTTTCATGTGGTCCACGACCAAACCACTGCACCTGTTCGCTCTGCTCGTCGAGATGTAACACCATGCCGATCCGCGCCAAGGACGGTAACCCTTCCACGACATCCGTCGTCAAATCGAGCTTCAACCCACCTTGTGCGGTGAAGTGATATGACCAGTGCGAACGCAACAGCAATTTATCCTGATGGAAATGACCGCGTTCCACCTGAATGATCACACCGTCCAGCCCTTGATAAGCCTGAACAGTGAAACAACGGCTCTGTAGCTGGTTTAAGCCCGCCGCTTGCCAGCGGGCAATATAGGCATTCGGATCATCCTGATCGGCTTCGCTGGCACCAATATCATTGTCAATCGGCGCGCGAACAAATTGCTCTTTGAGCGGCGATAACAACAGTGAACGTTTTTCCTTCAGCCACTCGATGAGCAAACCCGATTTTTTCTCCAGATTCCAGCGCTGTTCACCCCACACGACCTGCCAGCAACTGCCGTTATCCAGCAAAGAGGGTTTGATACCAGCATGATTCAATTCCACTTTCGGCAAGGCGAACGCCACCGGCAGCGGCCACTGTTCTTTCGCTACCGCAAAACCGGCTTCCGTCCATGGTGTATCGTTCAGCACATGTACCGACACATCCAACCACACTTCGGCACCAGCCTGCAGATGTGGTAGTTGCTCACATAAGGTCAGCGTAATGCGCCCTTCCGGCCCGACCGACAGCTCTTGTTCGCCAAATGCTTTCAGCTCACCTTGCTGCATGATCTGCCAGCGTAACTGCTCATTGTCAGAATGACGGAACAGATATTCACTGCTCACTTCAATAACCAACGGAGTGGTCGATAACAGCTTAAACTGGAAGAATTGCTGGGCTTTCTGCACTTCATAAAGTGATGGATGTGGCGTGCGATCAGGGAAAAACACCCCATTTAAGCAGAACTGGCGATCATTCGGTGTATCACCAAAATCACCGCCATACGCCCAGTACGTTTGCCCTTCCGGGCTGACGCGACGAATACCTTGATCGACAAAGTCCCAGATAAAGCCGCCCTGCAGACGCGGATACTGTCGGAACGCCTGCCAGTAACGGGCAAAACCGCCGAGGCTGTTATTCATCGCATGCGCATATTCACACAAGATCAACGGACGATCTTCGCCCGGCATGCCGACCCATTTTTTGATCGACCATTTCGGCACTGCGGGGAATGGCTGATCTTCATCGACCCGCGCATACATCGGGCAGACGATATCGGTTGCCGCACTGTTCGCGCCACCGCCTTCGTATTGCACCGGGCGGCTTGGGTCGCGTGACTTGATCCAGCGGTACATGCTGTCGTGCACGGCACCGTGCCCGGATTCATTGCCCAGCGACCAGATGATGATCGAGGCATGGTTGTAATCACGTTCCACCATCCGGGTAACGCGTTCGTGGAATGCACCGGCCCAGAACGGATCATCCGACAACCGGCGCATCGGAATCATACCGTGGGTTTCAATATTCGCTTCATCCACCACATACAAACCAAAACGATCACACAACTGATACCAGTACGGATGGTTCGGGTAATGCGATGCACGCACGGCGTTGAAGTTATACCGTTTCATCAGCAGCACGTCTTGCAGCATGTCTTCGGGGCGCACCGCCTGCCCGCGATCCTGGTGGAACTCATGGCGATTGGTCCCACGGATCAACACCGCCTTACCATTCACCAGCAGCAGGCCGTTTTTGATTTCCACACTGCGAAAACCGATGTCATAGGCTTCGGCTTCCACCAGCACACCGTCGTTAGTTTCCAGCGCCACCACCAAACGATAAAGGTTTGGCACTTCCGCCGACCACTGCCGTGGCTCTTTGACTAGCAAACTCAATAACAGGCGATCATGATAAACACCGCGCTCATCAATCGCGGTGGTACCAATTGCGCGGCGTTCACACAAAATGGCCTCATCACCGTCATACAACCAGATCGTGACACGATGGGATGGAATATCACCGGCCACATCAACCGTCAGATGCAGTTGTGCATCGCGGTAACAGGCATCCAATTCCGGGCGTGCCTGCACGTTCACTAAACGGGTTTCGGGTTTATGCAACAAGGTCACATCGCGGAAAATACCGCTCATGCGCCACATATCCTGATCTTCCAGATAACAGCCATCTGACCAGCGCAGCACTAACACCGCCAGTCGGTTACTGCCGGCCTGTAGATACGGCGTTAAATCAAATTCTGCCGGCAAACGGCTGTCTTGCGAGTAACCCACCCACTGTCCGTTACACCACAGATAAAACGCCGAATTCACGCCATCAAAAATAACACAGGTCTGCCCACGGTTACGCCAATCGTCGGCAACGTCAAAGGTGGTGGAATAACAGCCGGTCGGGTTCTCTTTCGGTACAAACGGCGGGTTACAGGGGAACGGATATTTCAGATTGGTATAAATTGGAATGTCATAACCATGCATCTGCCAATTGGATGGCACCGGCAGCGCTTGGCTATCAGGCAGATCCGCGTTGACCCAGGCATCGGGCACCAATTCCGGGGCGGCAAAATAGCTAAATTGCCAGTCACCGTTGAGGCTTAGTTTGGAAGAAGAGGCAACATCCTGACGTGCAGATCCCAGATCACGCCAGCTGCTTTGCGGTGTATGTGCCGCTAATCGATGAATGGACGTAACGGTCGGATTTTCCCAATCACGACGCGACAGATACTGAGCAAGTTGCATAAACACTCCTCTTGATGGTCATTTTTGCTCATCGCATCCGCGAAACAGGAACGCGACAGTGCACAATAAAACCATCATAAAGAGCGCGGGGAAAACTAACCGCCTGATTTGTTCGATGACGTGATCACCATCATAAAATACATGTAATCGATTACACGATAATAACAAAAAAGGGGGAATCAGCGTCCCCCCAGTGTCAACTCATCAATGGATCGACAGATCGAGCTCCGGTAATTGCGCATCAATCAGTTTATGCCATAAAGCAACTACAGCTGCTCTTTCCGCCTGTAATTCCTGACCGTCGATGATGCGGGTGCTGCCGGACAGCGTGCAGCGGTGTGCGCGATCACGAATGGCCAGATAGGCTTTTTTCAGTGTAATCGATTCCTCGTCAGTCAACAGACCGGCCGCGACACAAGATTCAAAGATGCGCACATTATCCGACCAACGCGTTAACAAAACCGGTTGTTGTTGGGCATAGGCCAGCACCAGAAACTGGGCAATAAACTCAATTTCGTTCATGCCACCCGCACCTTGTTTTAAATCAAACTGCTCAGCGGTACCACGTAACAGGTGCTTGCGCATTTTATCGCGCATATCGGCGACCGACTTCGCCAGTGTGTGGATCTCGCGTGGCTGACTCAACACTGCCGCCCGTACACGCTCAAAGTCGGCCAGTAAGGTCGCATCGCCATATACCGCGCGCGAACGCACCAACGCCTGATGTTCCCAGACCCATGCTTCGTGCAATAAATAGTGTTCATAAGCCGCCACCGACGACACCAGCATGCCGGAATCACCGGACGGCCGCAGGCGCATATCCACTTCATACAGCATGCCGGAAGGTGTGCGGGCGCTGAACAGGTGAATGATTTTTTGCGCCAAGCGTACATAAAACTGCCGCACATTCACCGGTTTATCACCCACCGTGTAACCGTCATGATCGCCGCCATGCAGGAACACCAGATCCAGATCGGAGCCATAACCCAGCTCAATGCCGCCCAGCTTGCCATACGCAATCACAGCAAAGTTTTTCTCACCCGTTTTGGCGGTCAGCGGCGGCACACCATGTTTCGCGGTTAGCTGAGCCCATGCCTGATTAACCACTTCCGTCAGCAAGGCTTCGGCCAGCCAGGTCAGATGATCACTCACCTTCATCAACGGCAAAGCACCGGCGATATCCGCCGCCACAATTTTCAACAACTGGATCTGTTTGAACTGCCGCAGTGCTTCCATCTGCTGCTCAACATCCTCTTCCGGCACGCGCAGCAGATATTGGCGTAACTCATCACGATATTGATCAAGCGGTGTTGGGTTATACAGTTGGGCCGGATCGAGCAATTCATCCAGCAGCACCGGATAACGCGCCAGCTGTTCCGCCACCAGCGGGGTCGCCGCGCACAGCTTCAGCAGTTGTTTCAGGGCGCCGGGGTTTTCCGCCAGCAATTGCAGATAAGCAGAACGCGTGGCGATTTGCAGTAACACTTTACGAATGCGGCTTAACAGTTCAGTCGGCGCCGCATCTTGCACCAGCTGACTCAATAATCGCGGCATCAGTTTGCCTAATGCCTCTCGCCCTTGTGGGCCGATGGGCCGGTGCAGACATTCGTCGCGTAACTGCGTTAATTCAGCGGCTAATTTCTCCGCTTCCACCACATTCTGCTGTTGCAGCAGTGGTACGAGATCATCAGCAGGCAGATGGCTGTGCCACATGTCTTGCCAGATGCTCGGCACATCTGACTCTTGTTCTTCCTGTTCGCCAATCACTTGCCGGAACAGCTGACTGATCGATGCCAACACCTGCTCCAGTGCTTGTGCAAAAGCATCCCAAGCGGCATAACCCATCGCTACCGTCAGCCGCAAACGATCGCGATCGTTATCCGGTAAAGTCTGAGTTTGCTGGTCGGCAATTTCCTGCAGAATGTTTTCGACGCGACGTAAATACCGGTAGCCGGAAAAGAGGGTCGAATATTCTTCATCGCTCAGCACATGGTGTTGCTGTAAGGCTTTTAACGCTGCGGGCATATGCCGCACCTGCAACCCAGGTTCACGCCCACCACGGATCAACTGATGCGCCTGCACAATAAACTCGACGTCGCGGATGCCGCCCGCCCCCAGCTTAATATTGTCGGTTAAGCCTTTGCGACGCACTTCCGCGACAATCATAGCTTTCATTTTGCGCAGCGCATCAATGGCGCCAAAATCGACATAACGACGATAAATGAACGGTTTGAGCATCTGCATCAGATAACGGCCATCGTCATTTTCCGGCCCCATCAGACGCGCTTTCACCATGGCGTAACGCTCCCAGTTCCGGCCATGCTGCTGATAATACTCTTCCAGTGCGGCAAAACTGGCGACCAAGGGGCCGGAATCACCAAACGGGCGCAGACGCATATCCACCCGATATACTTGGCCATCGGCCGTTTGCTGATGCAATGCATTGATCAACTGCTGGCCTAAACGGGTAAAAAACGATTGGTTATCCAGCTCACGCCGCCCACCTTGCGTGGCACCGCGTTCCGGATAAGCAAAGATCAGATCAATATCGGAGGAAAAATTCAGCTCACCACCACCGAGCTTGCCCATGCCGAAAATCAGCATGCGTTGTGGTTGACCGCTATCGCGGCCAATCGGCGTACCGACTTCACGACACATCTTGGCATACAGCCAGTCATAAGCCGCGACAATCAGACTTTCCGCCAGCAACGACAGATGGGTAAAACTCTCTTCCACTTCCGCCAAACCCAGCAATTCGCGCCAGGCAATCAACACCATATGATGACGGCGGAATTGCCGCAAAACCCGCTTCAGGCTTTCTTCACTATCCGCCGCTTGCAACGCAGTGTGTAATTGCTGCGGATAATCGGCACTCCGTTGTGCTTGTAAATAGCACTCACCGGTCAGCATCTCGGCCAGCATCGCGGGGGAACTTATCACGGCTTCGGCAACAAAATCGGATAACGCCAGCAGGCGTAATAACATTGGTTGATGGGATAAAAACAGGGTTTGCTGTTCTGCGTTCGCCCGCTCCAGCAGGCGTTGCCACTGTTTATTCGCTAAGTCAGACAGTAATACCGGTAAAGGAATGGCGTGCGATGAGGTCATATGAAGGCAATCCGTTGACAAGAATTACCTAAAGCATAACAGCATCTGGATAGCATCGGCAGGATCGGAACGCTGAACTGTGATTATCAAGGAAATCCATAAAGCTGGATGGTGTTCAGGTGACTGATAAGTGACCTGAACACCATGAAACTAATTTGCGGCAGATTCATCGCAGGCCGCACAAATGCCCTGTAATTCCAAAAACTGCGGGATCATTTTGAACTGGTGCATCGCTGCCTGCTGTTCCAGCGCCTCCACCAATGACTCGGGGATCGGCACTTCCTGTACCAAACCACAGCGATGACAAATCAGCAGTTGGGTAACATGCGCACAGTGTTGATGATGACACACCATGTATTTCTGGATCGACTGGATATAGTGCACCATGCCCGCCTCCACCAGAAACGCCAGCGCCCGATACACTGTCGGCGGTTGCCAATGTACCTCTTGGCCTCGCAATAATTGCAGCACGTCATAGGCACTTACCGCACGATCAGCCTGCAACAGCGCATCCAGCACCAGCTTACGGTTGGTGGTCAAGCCAGCCTGATTGTGCTCACAACGGGGTGATGCATGTTGCATGTGTCGCCATCTCCTGAATATCCAGATACTTCCTAAGGATACCGAATCACTGCCCTTTCAGCAGCAAAAAACATTATTGAGAATCCTTTTCATCAAGAGTGTTATGTTATAACATCCTCCGCACTTTGTAACCTGCAGGTGTTGTTTTATGCCGCATTCACACTCTTCTTCGACACCACGACCTGCCGCCAGTCTGTTCTGGTCTGCCGGGCAACGTTTGTTGCTGGCGTTACTGATGCTGTTACCGATCTGGGCATTACTGTTATGGAGCATGAACTAAGATGCTGCATTGTGAAAATCTGACACTGGGTTATGACCGTCATCCGGCCATTCACCATCTGAATGTGCATATCCCGGCTGGTGAACTGCTGGCGATTGTCGGCCCCAACGGGGCCGGTAAATCGACGTTACTGAAAGGCATTATGGGGCAACTGAAACCGCTGCAGGGTCAGTTACACCTGCGGGATATTGCGCGCGAACAAATCGCCTATTTACCGCAACAATCACGCATCGATCGTCAATTCCCGATCAGCGTGACCGAGCTGGTTGGCATGGGTTTATGGCATCAACTCGGCAGTTTTGGCCGCCTGACCAAAGCACATCGCCATCAGATCGAACATGCGCTGGAAGCGGTAGGCATTCAGGGTTTTGCTAATCGACCGATTGCCTCGCTCTCCGGTGGTCAGTTACAACGCACACTGTTTGCCCGTCTGTATCTGCAAGATGCACAGCTGATCTTGCTGGATGAGCCGTTTAATGCCATCGACAGCCGCACGTGCCAAGATCTGCTGCAATTATTACATCACTGGCATGAGCAGGGCCGAACCATTCTGGCGGTGCTGCATGATAACGAGCAGGTGCGTCATCATTTCCCACAAAGTCTATTACTGGCTCGCCAGTTGGTTGCTTACGGCAACACAGCTGACGTGATCACGCCAGAAAATTGGCAACAGGCGCGTCATCAAATTGAATCGTTTGATGAACATGCACCGATTTGTCATATCGCAGAAAAGGATGTTGCCTGATGTTAGCGTTACTCTGGCAGTGGCTGATCGCGCCATTTGCTGAATTTGATTTTATGCTGCGCGCACTGGCCGGTTGTATTGCGCTCTCGCTCAGCGCGCCACTGGTCGGTGTATTTCTGATGTTACGCCGCATGAGCCTGACCGGTGATGCGATGGCGCATGCCATTTTACCCGGTGCCGCCTTGGGTTATCTGGTGGCCGGTTTATCAGTGGAAGCCATGACCATCGGCGGTTTATTGGCTGGCGGGCTGGTGGTGATCCTCTCCGGTTTTGTCGCACGACTCACCGAAAGTGGTGAAGACAGCAGTCTGGCTGCGTTTTATCTCATCTCAATGGCGCTGGGGGTGATGATCATTTCGGTGCACGGCAGTAGTGTCGATCTGTTGCATGTGTTGTTTGGTTCCGCACTGGCACTCAACGATGCCGCGTTATGGCTGCTAGGCAGTGTCACCTCACTGACCTTAGTGCTGTTAGCGTTACTCTATCGCCCACTGGTGATGGAATGCCTTGACCCCGATTTTCTCGGCAGCGTCAGCCGCATGGGGCCGGTTGCGCACATTGCCTTCCTACTATTAGCGGTGTTGAACCTGATCGCCGGTTTCCACGCCATTGGTACCCTGATGGCGGTGGGGATCATGATCCTGCCCGCGATCACCGCCCGTTACTGGACGAATCGCCTCAGCCATCTGCTATTCATTTCCGTAATACTGGCGATGTTTAGCAGCTTTGTCGGTTTACTCACCTCTTACCATTTCGGTTGGCCAACCAGCCCCGCGATCATTCTGACGCTTGGTGTAGGTTATTTCCTGTCGATTATTTTAGGCCGTCAAAGCGGTCTGATCTGGCGTTATGTACGCCGTTCTCATCTGCAAGCGTAAGGAGTTTTCATGAATTATTTTCGTCTGCTCACCACCACACTCATCACTAGCACGCTTTGTACACAGTCTGTCTTCGCCGCCGATAAAATTAATGTCGTCGCCAGTTTTTCTATTCTGGGTGACTTGGTACAACAAGTGGGTGGTGAGCATGTCAGTGTTTCTACACTCGTTGGCCCGAACGGTGATGCGCATGTGTATCAACCCACACCGCAAGACACTATTCGGCTGACGAAATCACAGCTATTTGTAGTTAACGGTTTAGGTTTTGAAGGTTGGATGGAACGACTGGTCTCGGCTAGTCACTACAAAGGTAAAGTGATCACCGCTAGTCAGAGCATCAAACCACAAACATTTACTGACGCCGATGATGCAGCTCACCCCCATGTCACACAAGATCCACATGCGTGGCACAGCATTCCAAATGCCGTGCAATATGTGCACAACATTGCGGATGGTTTAAGCCAGATCGACCCTGCACACAAAGCGGAATATCAGGCGAATGCGGGTAACTATATTCAGCAATTAGAGCAATTGGACAAAACATTGCTAGCGGAGTTTGCCGCTATTCCGGCAGACAAACGTAAAATGATCACCAGCCATGATGCGTTTGGTTATTTGTCCGCTCATTACCAGATCACTGCCATTGCACCACAAGGTGTAAGCACTGAGTCGGAAGCCTCCGCCAGTGATGTCGCCAAAATCATCAAACAGATCCGCAAGGAAAACATCAAAGCCCTGTTTGTCGAAAACATCTCTGATCCTCGTTTAATGCAACAAATCAGCAAGGAAACCGGCGTGAATCCCGGTAAAGAGTTATTCTCTGATGCCCTTTCCGACAAGAGTGGCCCAGCCTCTACCTATCTGGATATGATGCATTACAATACAACTCAAATCCTTTCTGCCATGAAGTAGTCATGCTTAAACAGGTTGTGCTTTTTTTACTTATGAGCCTCGCCACACCGTTGGCGATGGCTCATCCTCACGCTTGGATGGATCTGCAAACCCGCTTTCTGATTGATAAACAGCAACAGTTAACCGGGCTAGATCTGATTTGGCATTTCGATGATATGTATTCCGCCAATATCATTGAAGATATGAAACAAAAAAAAGAACCGCTCGCGCAGCAATATCAGCAGTTTGCTAAAGACAGTATTGATTTTATGACTTCAGAAAACTGGCTAACCCATTTGAAGGTCAACGGAAAATCGGTCTCGTTTACCAAGCCAACAGCCTATCGCACAGAAAAAGAGGAGTATCACCTCAATTTACATTTTGTGTTGCCGTTGAAAGAGCCGCTGCCAGTAAAAGGGAATACGTTTACCTTATCTATTTATGATTCCACCTACTACGTCGAAATGTTGCATCATAAAGCCAGTGCGGTCTCTGTTTCTGATGATGCCAATGGATTATGTAGCGCCAAATTAGAAACGCCAAAGCCACCGGAAGATATCAGTGCATATGCTGCCGCTCTCGATGTAACACAGCAAAGTGATAAAGGTTTAGGCACCCTATTTGCGGAGAAGGTTATACTCACATGCCACCCATAAATAATGAATATCAAGATCGTATTAACTTTACTTTACTCCTCACTGGCTTTCTAACTCTGTGTGGAATATTGCTCGCAGGCGTATTGCACTGGCAGTGGCTCAGTTGGCAAATGTTGCAATGGCAAGGTCTACTGCACAAAGAGATGGCAGTGCTATTACGGGCAGCATTATCGCCTAATTTAGAAACTAAAATCATCTTACTGGGGCTTTGCTTTCTTTACGGCGTATTTCATGCGGTTGGTCCGGGGCATGGCAAAGCCGTACTCAGCACCTATCTGGCCACGCACAACAGTCAGCTAAAACGCGCAATGTGGATCTCATTGGGTGCCGCATTGATGCAAGCCTTGGTTGCCATCCTGCTGATGACCATTGTTGCCGCCATCTTCGGTTGGACACAGATCCGTGCCCAGCAATTTGGTATGCAGTTAGATCATGTCAGTTTTTGGTTGGTCGCATTACTCGGCGGTTATCTCAGCCTGCGAGCCGCTTATCGGCTTTATCTGTTTTGGCGCAACCGATCCACAGGCCATGCTATTAAAATCCAACGCATACAACCGATGAACAGCAAAACTACGGTTGGCATTCGCAATACTGACCCGTCATTTCATTCACATGTGCACACTGATACTTGTGGCTGTGGCCATGCGCATACACCGGATATCGCTCAGCTGAATGAAGCCCAAGACTGGCGCGGTCAGCTGGCGATCATGTTCACGATGGGCATCCGCCCCTGCACCGGCGCACTGCTGATTTTGGTGTTAGCCAAATCCATTGGCCTTTTCATGCTGGGCATTGCCGCGGTGTTATTGATGGCACTGGGTACGGCAGGCACGGTCTGCCTGCTGGCCTGGTTTAGCCATAGCATGCGCCATCTGGCTATTCGCCTGCTGAGTCACCGTTCATCCGGTTTGTGGTTACCCTACGGTCTGGAAATTCTTTCATTATTGGGCGGAGTTTTACTGATCGTGATGGGTTATGGCATGGCGCAAATCGTCACAACCCAGGTTTCCCCTTTCTTTATGCCACATTGATCCCGACATCCTTTCTAATAAATCGAAAGATTTAGTGGCAATAATCCGCTTATTTTTCGCTTAATTTAGCGCCATACTCCACTTGTAAATAAAATGTAACAACAGGTGGAAGTATGTCTCAGATCAGCCGTAAAACAGAACATATCGTACAAGGTCAGCCAACCCGCGATGGTGCTGGTGTTAATCTGATCCGTGTACTGACCCAGCAATGGCAACGTCGTCTTGATCCCTTCCTGATGCTGGATGAATTTCGTTCTGACGATCCGAATGACTATATTGCCGGTTTTCCGGAACATCCGCACCGCGGCTTTGAAACCGTCACCTATATGCTGGCAGGCCAAATGCGCCATAAAGACAATGCCGGACATGAAGGTGTGGTTGGCCCCGGCGATGTGCAATGGATGACTGCCGGCAAAGGTATTCTGCATTCCGAAACACCGGAGCAAGTTGCCGGCCTGATGCATGGTTTCCAGTTGTGGATCAATCTGCCCGCCAAAAACAAACTGGCAAAACCGACCTATCAGGAAGTGCCTAGTGCGCAGATCCCGGTGCTAACCAGCAGCGAAGGACATCAGGTGAAAGTGATTGCCGGTGATTGGCTGGAGAGCCGCGGACCATTACACCGCCCCGATACTGAACCACTGTATCTCGATCTGCAGTTACAAAACGACACACCACTGTTTGTGCCGATCCCAACTGAGCACAATGCGTTTGTGTATGTGGTACAAGGCCAACCGCTCGTCGCGGGTCAGCGCATTGCACCAAGACGGATGGCAATCTTAAGCAATGACACACAAGCGAATGGCGTTTTGTTGCAAGGGCAAGCCGGTGATCAGTTGCTGGTGTTATCCGGCCAGCCGTTGAAGGAACCTATCGTGCAATGGGGACCGTTTGTCATGAACACCCGCGACCAGATCGAGCAAGCGATCAGTGATTATCAATCTGGTCAGCTTTGAGTTATTTGAGATCAAAAAAGGCGGCTCGCTGTTATCTACAGGTGACCGCCTTCTGATTTTCAAGAGTGGGGATCGCATTACTCCGCGAAGTAAGTGCCCCAACCGTCATAATCGACGTGGTATTTTTTACACAACGGCAACAGTGTAGAAATCTCTGCCGTGATACGCTCAACGTTCAAGCTACCTTCTTTGGTCGCATCGAAGCAGAACACGATTGCGCCATCATCCAGCTCGACTTCTTCCGCATCTTCGACTTCAAAACCGGCCTTGTACAGATCCACCGCCAGCTTTTCCAGACAGTCGAAATCCAATGCCGCAAAATGGTGTTCGATCGGATATTCCACATCCGGATCACTACCATCTTCCAGCAACTCCGCAATGATCTCTGCCGTCTCTTCCTGCCATTCCTGTAATTCCTGATTCATTTCTGCTCCTTGACCTGAACCGTTATGTCGCGAGACTTCCTGCTTCGCTGATCCTGATTTTTCTTGTGCCATATTTACAGACTAGCCAATTTATCGGATGGCAAAGCCAATTCCGCATTTTTATTAATACCCACACCCTGCGCCAGAATATCACGTGCAATCTGGTGCGCTTCATCCAGTGAATGCATCTGGTAAGTGCCACATTGATATTCATTCAATTCAGGGATCTTCGCCTGATCAACAACCTTCAGCACATCTTCCATAGCGGCCTGCCATGCAGCCGCGACACGCGCTTCGTCCGGTGTACCAATCAAACTCATATAAAAACCAGTACGGCAACCCATCGGGGAAATATCAATAATTTCAACACCATTACCATTCAAATGATCGCGCATAAAACCAGCAAACAAGTGCTCTAAAGTATGAATGCCACGCTCAGGTAAAATCTGCTGATTTGGTACACAAAAGCGCAAATCAAATACGGTGATCGGATCACCATGCGGGGTTTGCATCTGCTTCGCCACACGCACAGCAGGTGCTTGCATGCGAGTATGATCAACGGTAAAACTATCTAATAACGGCATGCTGCCTCCTCTAAAATTCGGTGCTCACAGCGAACTGCGACATTGCTTAAACTGAGTGGCATACCGTTTCGCGCGGGCTTCCACAACACGCGAGGTTTTCAGTAACCAACGTTTGTCATTTTGTGTGCCACGACGAAATCCGCCCCAACCTTCATGATAATTAAGATATTGGTTGTACGCATCGGAGGGTGCAATTTTATTCACCCGGCTGGTTTTATACGAATACCATCCCATAAAATCGATCGCATCAGCAAAGTCATCACGATCCGCCCAGCTATTTCCCGTCTGATCTTTATAATCTTCCCAGACTTCATCTTTTACTTGTGCATAACCATATGCAGAACTGCGCCGGCCCAACGGAATAAATAAGAAGTAATCCATTGGCGGTTTCGCATCATGTTTGAAGCTGGACTCTTGATACATCATCGCCATTGACACGGTCAACGGTACCTTCCAGCGGGCTTGCATGTCCTTCGCTGCATCGTACCAATCGCTGTTCTGCCGGAAAATATCACAGATATTCTCCGGGTTATCGGGGCGATTTGTAGTCGTTGAGCTGCACGCCGACAACAAAAACAGCATTAGCAGGAAAAGCGATCTTAACAACATGCCAACTACTCACAAAAACAAATCATATCGTCATAAAAAACAAAACCACATCGTCGTCCGTTAACATAAACAGCAACGATGTGGTCATACCGGAAGAGATTAAATTGCTTCTTCGTTCTCTTCACCAGTACGAATACGAATAACACGCTCAACCGTAGTCACGAAAATCTTACCGTCACCGATTTTACCGGTTTTAGCACTACGATTGATGGCTTCAATGCAACTTTCAACATCAGCGTCGTTAACCACTAATTCCAATTTTACCTTCGGCAGAAAATCCACCACATATTCCGCACCACGATACAGTTCAGTATGGCCTTTTTGACGACCAAATCCTTTTACTTCTGAAACTGTCATGCCACTAATACCGATTTCACCCAGCGCTTCACGCACATCATCCAGTTTAAACGGTTTAATGATCGCTTCGACTTTTTTCATCTTTACTGCTCTCCGGCCTGATTACATCCTGTTATCAACATGATACCTGTCGCCGATAATTTCTACTACCTGAAGCCTTCAGGGTTTGAGCTACGACACAAACTGATAACAATAAACACTGTTTATAGCACAAGAACGGGTATTTTTTGGATAAAAAAAACCGCCCGGCTTTCGCCAGACGGTTTCTTCGCAACACAAATACTGTATAAGCGTAAAAATTAACGCTTGGAGTATTGTGGACGCTTACGCGCTTTGTGCAGACCAACTTTCTTACGTTCAACGCGACGAGCGTCACGAGTAACAAAGCCAGCTTTACGCAGAGCAGGACGCAGTGATTCGTCATATTGCATCAGTGCACGGGTAATACCGTGACGGATAGCGCCAGCCTGACCAGTGATACCACCACCAGCTACAGTGATATACAGATCCAGTTTACCGGTCATTTCAACCAGTTCCAGAGCCTGCATAACCACCATACGAGCGGTAGGACGACTAAAATAGTCCTGCAGTGAACGCTTGTTGATAACGATATCGCCGCTACCTACTTTAGCAAACACACGAGCGGTAGAGCTTTTGCGACGGCCAGTGCCGTAGTATTGATTGTCAGCCATTTGCCAGCTCCCGATTAGATGTCCAGTACTTGAGGTTGTTGAGCAGCGTGATTGTGCTCGGTACCTGCGTAAACTTTCAGTTTACGAAGCATGGCACGACCCAGCGGGCCCTTTGGCAACATACCTTTGACCGCGATCTCAAGAATCATTTCTGGCTTGCGAACGATCAATTTGTCAAAAGTAATAGACTTCAAACCACCTGGAAAACCAGAGTATGAGTAGTAAGTTTTAGCCGCAGCTTTATTACCAGTCACAGTGATTTTCTCAGCATTGATAACAACGATGTAATCGCCAGTATCAACATGCGGAGTGTATTCTGCTTTATGCTTACCACGTAAACGGGAAGCGATTTCAGTAGCCAGACGACCTAAAGTTTTGCCTTCTGCGTCAACAACGTACCAGTCACGCTTTACGGTTTCTGGCTTGGCAACGAAAGTTTTCATCGAGTAAACCCAAATTACCTAAATAAAAAAACAATCACGTCTATCTGAAGACGCAATCTGTGAATGCTTTCGCTTGTACCCCTTCGAATACAAGACCTGCAGGAGTTGCTAGTCCACACGTAGCGGCGTGGGCACCGTCTACGGAGGTGGCCTGTAACGTGGGCCGCAAGATTATAGGAGAAGCTGATGAGAAAAGCATCTTGATTTTGAGTTTATTCTTAGGAAAAAATGAATCACTGTCGATTCGATTTCTGCTTTCGGTTACAAAGTCACACTCCTTAGCATCGGTATAACAAAAGCGATACACTTACTTTTCCGCTGCGGCTATAGTGGGGCCGTATCCTGTCTATGTATTAAGGTGTTGTTATGATGACCGAATTCACCATGATTTTGTTTGTACTTATTGGCCTGATTGTTGGCTTTGTCGCCGGACGCGCCACATCCAGAGCCGGTGATGCCGCCAAACTACATAAAGAGCTAACGAAAACCCGTAAAGAATTCGAGCAATATAAACGCGATGTTCAGGATCATTTTGTTGGCTTCTCCAGCCTGATGGAACAGCTGGACACCCAATATCAGCGCATGTCTCAACATATGGCTGAACACAGTGAAAAACTGACTAGCAGTAGCGTCTATAATTTTCAGCCAGACGTGCCTGCGGAAGAAAAAGAACCGATTGCAACAGCTAAAGACGGTGTGCAACAACCGTTGGATTATTCCGGTGAACCGTCTGGTTTATTAAATGATCACAAAGCTTAATGAACTCTTTTCTGTGATTGTTGTCATATAACAATGAGTTGGTAATTACCTGGTCTTGTTTGTAAGGAGTTGTGGCGCATGAGCAATACCCGACACATGTTGAGTGCGGTAGCATTAAGTTTGAGTATGGCTTTATCTGCATTACCTGCCCAGGCCGCCTTGCCGTTAAGTATTAACGGTCAGGAAATGCCGAGTTTAGCCCCTGTTGTTGAACAGGTGACACCGGCAGTGGTCACTATTCTGGTGTCAGGCAAAAAAGTAACCCGTCAGGAAATCCCGGAGCAGTTCCGTTTCTTCTTCGGGCCTGATGCCCCTGATGCTCAGGTGCAGGAACAACCGTTCCAGGCATTAGGATCGGGCGTTATTATTGATGCAGCCAAGGGATATATCATCACTAACCATCATGTTGTTGATGGTGCCGATGAAATCAAAGTTACCCTCAAGGATGGTCGGGAAGTCAAAGCGAAAAAGATTGGTGAGGATCAACAATCAGACATCGCGTTACTGCAAATTAAAGCTGACGGCTTAACAGAAATTAAACTGGCCAATTCAGAACAACTCCGAGTTGGTGATTTTGCCATTGCAATTGGTAACCCGTTTGGTCTCGGGCAAACTGTAACCTCGGGCATTATCAGTGCATTAGGCCGCAGCGGACTGAATATCGAAAATATTGAGAACTTTATCCAGACCGACGCAGCCATCAATTCTGGTAACTCCGGTGGTGCATTGGTCAACCTGAAAGGCGAGTTGATCGGTATCAATACCGCGATCCTCGGTCCAAACGGCGGCAATATCGGGATTGGTTTTGCCATTCCATCGAATATGGTGCGCGACCTGTCGGAACAGATCCTGAAATATGGTGAAGTACGTCGTGGAGTGCTGGGTATCATGGGTGGCGAACTCACCCCTGATCTGGCCAAAGCCTTTGGTACGGACAAACAACAAGGTGCTTTTGTTAACCAAGTTATGCCACATTCTGCCGCGGATAATGCAGGGATCAAACCCGGCGACATTATCGTGAAGCTGAACGGTAAAGCTGTTCGTTCATTTGGTGAGCTGCGCGCCAATATCGCCACCATGGGGGCAGGTAAAACCGTAACATTGGGCGTGATCCGAGATGGTAAAGAACAGGAAATGAATGTCACGCTGAAACAAGCGGATTTGACAGAAACAAAGGCCAGCATTCTCCATCCAGCTCTTGAGGGGGCAACACTGGGTAATACGGAGCCTGGTGCCGATGTGACAGGGGTTGTGATCACGAAACTGGAACCACGTTCTGCTGCAGCACAAGCTGGCTTGCAAAAAGGTGATGTGATTATTGGTGTCAACCGTACTCGTATCGCCACACTACAAGAACTGCAGGCAGCGATGAAAAATCATAGCGATATTCTGGCCTTGAATATCCGTCGTGGTAACGCAACGCTGTATCTGGTTCTACGATAACCAATCTGGCCTGCGAGCCCGTCTCTGCAGGCCATCTTCCTGAAAGATATGCTATTCTCTTCATTCAGATGAATGGGGAGGAGCCTATGTTAATTTCAGCCTTACGTTATATCGGCAAAGCCGTGCTGTTAGGGCTGTTGCTTGCAGGTTTACTTATTTGGGTCCCTCGCCTGCATCTCCTGAATTTGGGCACTTCTGATCCTCAGAATGCTCCCGCACTGAGTTATGCCTATGCTGCAAGCCAGGCAGGCCCAGCCGTAGTTAATATCTACACCCGCAGTTTCCAGCATTCCACCCTCAATGATACGAAAGAATTATTACCGCAAAGTTTGGGGTCAGGAGTGATCATGAGTCGCCGCGGTTATGTGCTGACAAACTTCCACGTTATCTCTGATGCGGATCAGATTATTGTCGCACTACAAGATGGCCGGATCCTGTCTGCCGAACTGGTCGGTGCTGATGTACCAACTGATTTGGCCGTACTGTCTATCACAGCCGATAACTTACCGGAAATTCCGCAAGATCCACAATTGTCCCCGTTGGTGGGTGATGTCGTGCTTGCCATTGGTAACCCCTATAATGTTGGCCAAACGATTACACAAGGCATCATCAGTGCCACTGGGCGAGTTGGCTTAAGCACCATGGGACCAGACAGTAATGGTCGTCAGGATCTACTGCAAACAGATGCGGCAATTAACTCAGGTAATTCAGGTGGTGCATTAGTGAATACCCGAGGCGAATTAGTCGGCATTAATGCCGGCGCTTATCATCTGGGAACATCGCAGGAAGGTTATGGCATCAGCTTTGCCATTCCCTATAAGCTGGCAAAACGGATCATGGATGAGCTCATTACACATGGTCGGGTAAAGCGCGGTTATGTTGGGATCTCAAGTGTACAAATCGACTCAGTCACCGCAAAGCTGCAGAATGATCAAGTATCGCAAGGCTTAGTGATTGAAAACATGGACAACAATGGGCCAGCAGTCAAAGGTGGTTTACAACGGGGTGATTTGTTATTACAAATTAATGATAAGCCTATTAACAATGTTCGTGATGCCATGGACATCATTGCCGAAATGCCACCAGGTACAAAGGCGAAATTCACTATTTTGCGTGATGGTAAACAGCAAGTGCATACCATTACGGTGGAAGAAGATACTCGGTTTAGTAAAGCTAATACGCATTAATAAACAAAGGCACCCGAGGGTGCCTTTGTTTTATATCAAAACCAAATAACAGTTATTCGGCCTTGATACGCTCAATCCGACCACCCAAAGCTCGCAGTTTTTCTTCAATACGTTCGTAACCACGGTCGATATGGTAAATACGATCGACGATGGTAGTGCCTTCGGCAATAAAGCCCGCTAACACCAGACTTGCAGAAGCACGTAAATCAGTTGCCATTACCTGCGCACCGGATAACCGCTCGACGCCATGGCAAATAACGGTATTACTTTCGATTTCGGCATGCGCACCCATACGGATCAATTCGGGAATATGCATGAAACGGTTTTCAAAGATCGTTTCAGTGATCACGCCTGTTCCTTCTGCCACCAAATTCAGTAGACTGAATTGCGCCTGCATATCGGTAGGAAAGCCAGGGTGCGGCGCGGTACGGAAATTCACCGCTTTCGGACGACGACCGTGCATATCGAGACTGATCCAATCCTCGCCGATTTCAATATCAGCACCAGCTTCGGTGAGTTTGGCTAATACTGCTTCCAGTGTATCAGGGCGGGTATTGCGGCAGACGACTTTACCACCAGAGACGGCGGCTGCGATCAAGAAGGTACCGGTTTCAATACGGTCTGGCAGCACACGATACACGCCGCCACCCAGTCGCATAACGCCTTCAATAATGATCTTATCACTGCCAGCGCCAGTGATTTTCGCACCTAGCGTATTCAGGAAATTCGCCGTATCAACGATTTCTGGTTCACGCGCGGCGTTTTCAATAATAGTCTTGCCTTCCGCCAGTGTGGCCGCACACATAATAGTGACGGTGGCACCGACACTCACTTTGTCCATAACAATGTGAGCGCCTTTCAGACGACCATTGACAGAGGCTTTAACGTAACCTTCTTCCAATGTGATCTGAGCGCCTAACTGCTCAAGGCCGTGGATATGCAGATCCACAGGACGAGCACCAATGGCACAACCACCCGGCAGCGACACTTGCCCTTGACCAAAACGCGCCACCAACGGGCCAAGTGCCCAAATCGATGCTCGCATGGTTTTAACTAAGTCATAAGGCGCACAGAAAATATTAACTGGGCCGGCATCGACATGCACTGAACCATTACGCTCGACACGAGCGCCTAACTGGTTCAGCAGTTTCATGGTTGTGTCGATATCACGCAGCTTAGGAACATTCTGGATCTCTACCGGCTCTTCCGCCAGTAAAGCAGCAAACAGGATGGGCAGCGCCGCATTTTTGGCGCCAGAGATAATGACTTCCCCGGTGAGCCGGGTTGGCCCCTGCACACGAAATTTATCCATAGTGACGATTTCTCAATATTCGGGTTTCTGAAGTGATATATCGCTTCTTAAAAACCGTTCAGTTTCCGATCGCGTTGCCACTCTTCTGGTGTGAACGCCTTGATACTCAGAGCATGGATAGCGTTACTGGCAATCTGCTCGGTTAACGGAGCATAAATTGTCTGCTGTTTTTTGACCCGGCTCATACCGGCAAACAGTGCGGAAACGGCAATGACCTGAAAGTGACCATTGTCACCCTGTACATATAACTCGTCCAGCGCGAGAGCGGCCCGAAGAATACTCTCTATCTCGGTTGGATGCATAATAATTTCTCGTTTATTGCAGTGAAACCAGATCGAACAGTGCACTGACGCCATACAGTGAAATCAATTGCACTAATTCAGGTGAAGCACCCTGTATTGACAGGCGCTGATTATCCCGCTGACATGCTTGCGCCCATTTAACGAGAAACGCCACACCAGCGGAATCAATCTTATTAACAGAGCTAACATCAATGCTATTCTGCTGAAACAACGCGACGCGCTCAGGCCACCAAATAGAGACCTGAGATGCATCTAGATTTTCTGTCAATTTCATGACTGCTTGCCAGGTAATGTGGCTGGTTGACGATTATGTTGTTCCAGCATACTGCTGACACTATCGATGCCTTTTTGGCGAATAGAACCGCCTAATTCAGATTGTTTCGACGATAACAAACTCACGCCTTCGGCAATCATATCAAACACTTTCCATTCACCGGTTTTGCTATTTTTACGCAGTTGGAACACGACATTGATTTCCGGTTTTTCTGGATCCAATACTGTCACTTTCACTGAAACTTCTTTTTTCTCATCCAGCGGTTGGCTGGATTCGACTTTTATCTGCTGCTTGTCATATTTACCCAGCGCGTCGGCATAGGTCGCTACGATATAATCGGTAAAGGCTTTAACAAAACGCTCCCGTTGTGGCGGCGTGGTATTTTTTAGTTCTTGGCCAATCACTTTGTAGGCGGCAAATTTGTTGTCCACATACGGCAACAACTCTTCACGAACAATGGTACGCAGGTGATTAGGATCTTGCTGCACTTGAGGCGCATCATGCTCAAGACGGGTAAATGTCTTCCCGGCGGCATCTTTCACCAGCGAATACGGATCTTGTGCATTAATGGCAAATGACTGCGCTGACAAAAACATCAACAGAACAGCAGCACTACGGCTTACCCACTTAAACATTGAGTGACTCCTTAAACTTTTATTTATTCGTATTTTCTGCAGCTGAAGTCTGATTACCAGACTTACCACTCGATTGCCCGTAAACAAATTTACCAATCAAGTCTTCCAGAACTAATGCTGATTTGGTATCCGTGATCGAATCACCATTCTTCAGTATCGTGGTACCCATTTCTTCATCGGAAAAACCGGGCGTCAGTGCAATGTATTGTTCACCTAACAAGCCCGATGTTCTGATTGCCGCGGTACTGGTATCAGATAACTGGTTATATTTACTATCGATCTGCATCTCTACTTTTGGCGTAAAGTTTTTGGCGTCGATAGTAACATTCGCAATGCGCCCCACTACGACACCGCCAATTTTGACTGGAGCCCGAACTTTCAAACTACCAATGTTATCAAAACTGGCATACACGGCATATGTATCACCCTGACTGCCAAAGCTCAATCCAGCTACTTTCAGCGCCAACATCACACCGGCAAAAATGCCGGCCAACATGAAACATCCCACCAGAAACTCAACTTTACTGAACTTCATTGTACTCACCTGAACATGACGGCTGTCATTACAAAATCCAATCCTAATACCAGCAACGAGGCATGAACTACGGTGCGCGTAGTCGCCTGACTGATCCCCGCTGCCGTAGGCAGACTATCGTAACCATTAAACAATGCGACCCAGGTAACGGCCAGTGCGAACACAATGGCTTTATAGATCCCCTGGACAATATCTTTATCCCAATCCACCGATGCTTGCATTGATGACCAGAAGCCACCTTCATCCGCGCCCAGCCAGTCAACTCCCACCAGCTTGCCACCAATGATGCCAATAAAACAAAACATCAGCGATAACAGCGGCAGGCTGATAGCACCGGCCCAAAAACGGGGTGACACAATCCGTCGTAACGGATCAATCGCCATCATTTCCAAACTGCTTAATTGTTCGGTCGCTTTCATTAACCCAATTTCTGCCGTTAATGCAGAGCCTGCACGCCCCGCAAATAATAGCGCGGTAACAACCGGCCCCAACTCACGCAATAAAGAGAGCGCTACCAGTGGGCCTAACGAGGCTTCAGCGCCAAAATCCACCAGCACCCGATAACCTTGCAAGCCAAGCACCATGCCGATAAATAAGCCCGATACCAAAATGATCAATACGGACTCGACACCCACAACATAAAGTTGCTGTATTAATAACGGAAAATGTTTTCTTGGTTCCGGACGGCCAATCAATGCCTGATACAGCATGATGCCGGCACGTCCGATAGCCGTTAGGCTCTTAATGCCGCGTCGTCCGAGACGACAGATAAAATCCACCAACATTTACAATTCCTGTAACAATTCAATGGCTGGATAGTGGAATGGTACCGGGCCATCCGGTAACCCCTGGACAAACTGCACCACTTCCGGATTACCTTCCCGGCGCAACTCTTCCGGTGATCCCTGCGCAACAATCTGATGATTTGCAATCAAATAGACATAATCGGCAATACTCATCACTTCGGCGACATCATGGGACACGATCACCGAGGTAATACCCAGCGACAGGTTTAACTCACGGATCAGTTTAACCAGCACCGCCATGGTGATCGGATCTTGCCCAGCGAACGGCTCATCATACATGATCAATTCCGGATCTAACGCAATCGCGCGCGCCAGTGCTGCTCGTCGTGCCATACCGCCGGATAGTTGTGATGGCATCATCTCTGCCGCACCACGTAACCCCACGGATTCAAGCTTCATCAACACCAGCGTGCGAATGATCTCTTCCGGTAAACGCGTATGTTCACGTAACGGATACGCTACGTTGTCAAACACACTAATACCACTGAACAATGCGCCACTTTGAAATAACATGCTCATCCGTTTACGAATGTCATACAGTTCGCGCCGTTTCAGTTTGGGAATATCGACCCCATCAAACAGGATCTGCCCTTGATCGGGTTTGATCTGGCCGCCAATCAGCCGCAGCAAGGTCGTTTTACCGATCCCGCTCGGCCCCATCAGGGCGGTAATTTTACCTTTCGGAATATCCAGGCTGATATTGTCGTAAAGCAACCGGTCTCCGTGGCTAAAATTCAAGCCTCGGATCTGGATCAATGAATCACTCACGCAACCTCCGCTGATAAACTTCTGTCAGCCATTGTATATGTTGAAAATTATCGTCGCCAATTAAACAGGTTCCATCGAACCTGTTTTCAGGCAAAAAAAGTGCCGTTATCGCTTCTGGGCCGAGGTTTTCATATAATGGGTTCTTGTGCAATACGCTCAGAGGACCGTCAATGCCAACTAACTTCGATTTTCGCCAGTCCGCCCAACGTGTTTTACGCCTTGAATTACAAGCGATTGAAGGGCTGTATCAAACGCTGGATGAACAATTCACGCAAGCTTGCCAGCTGTTATTTTCCTGTCAGGGCAAAGTTGTTGTCATCGGAATGGGCAAATCAGGCCATATCGGTCGGAAGATGGCCGCCAGTTTTGCCAGTACCGGTACTCCCTCGTTTTTCGTTCATCCGGGTGAAGCCAGCCACGGCGATTTAGGGATGATCAGCAGCAATGATATTGTCATTGCCATCTCAAACTCCGGCGAAAGCAATGAAATATTAGCCGTATTGCCAGTGATTAAACGCTGGGGCATTCCGCTGATCTGTATGACCAGTCGTCCGGAATCAACCATGGCAAAAGAAGCGGATATCCACCTGTGCCTGCATGTTGAACAAGAAGCCTGCCCACTAGGTCTGGCCCCCACTTCCAGCACCACCGCTACATTGGTGCTCGGTGATGCATTAGCCGTGTCACTGCTGGAAGCGCGCGGTTTTACTCCAGATGATTTCGCCATGTCTCACCCTGGTGGTGCACTAGGCCGCAAGTTATTGCTGCGTAACGCCGATATTATGCATCAGGGTGAACTATTACCCACCGTATCAGATAAAGCGACGGTCAGCGAAGCCTTGTTAGAAATGAGCCGCAAAGGTCTGGGTATGACGGCGATTCTGGATACGCAAGGTACATTGGCAGGTATTTTCACCGATGGTGATTTACGTCGTATACTGGATCAACAACTGGATATCCACACCACACCGATCACCAAAGTTATGACGGCCAATTGCATCACGGTGCCAGCTGAAATGTTGGTCGCGCAATCGGTTAAACTGATGCAAGAGCGAAAAATTAACGCCTTGATCGTGTTAGACAAACAGCGTCATCCTGTCGGTGCGTTTAACATGCATGATGTACTGAAAGCTGGAGTAGTATGAGCGATTACACTGATACGCCTTACGGACCGGTTGCAAACCAGCTCCTGACACTGGCCGCCAAGATTCAATTGCTGGTGTGTGATGTCGACGGCGTCTTGTCCGATGGCCGGATCTATATGGGCAATGAGGGTGAAGAACTAAAAACGTTCCACACCCATGATGGCTTTGGTATCAAAGCCTTACTGAATGCCGGAATTGATGTCGCCGTGATCACAGGTCGGAATTCACAAATCGTTCAACGCCGGATGCAAGCGCTCGGTGTGCAGCATATTTATCAAGGGCAAGGCAATAAGTTACCTGCATTTGAAGACCTGCTGGATAAACTGGACCTGATGGCATCACAAGCCGCCTACATCGGCGATGATGTCATTGACCTGCCGGTGATGCACAGTGCCGCATTAGGTATTGCGGTCGCCAATGCACATCCTTCAGTTTTACAACAAGCCGATTTAGTCACCCGTACCCGAGGTGGCGAAGGCGCAGTACGTGAAGTGTGTGATTTAATACTACAAGCGCGCGGGCAACTCGAAAGCGCACAAGGAACTTCAGTATGATCAATCGGCAAACACTGCTGATTATACTACTGTTTGCGGTGTCACTACTGGCATGGCGGTGGTCGTCACAAGAAGATAACAGTAATAGTCAGGTGAAAAAGAAAGATGTTTCACTGCCTAGTTTTACTGCCACCCATTTGCACAGCTGGCGTTACACGGCCGATGGCAAATTGATGGATATCCTTACCGCAGAACAAGCATTGTATTATGAATACAATAAAATCACCGATGCTCTGCACCCGGTATTACAAACCTTTGAACTTAACGGACAAACTGCCTGGAATATTTCCGCCAAGACCGGAAAATTGTTTGGCAATGACCGTATTATCTTGCGCGATAATGTCGTGATTAAAAATCACAACCCGGCGTTAAATGTCGATCAAATGCAAACTTCATATCTGGATATGGATATGAACACGCGCCAGATAACCAGCGATAAACCCGTAACTATTGATAGTCCGGATTATCATGTGCAAGGTGTCGGCTTACATGCTGATCTCAATACCAAACGCTACCAAATTTTGGAACAAGGCCATGCCACTTACTTTAAGCCACGCTAGTTTCGGCTTGTTATTACTGCTTTCTGTCAGCGGTCTGCAAGCCAAAGAGTCCGATTACCAGCAACCGGTGACCATTGACTCCGGCAGTCAACAAGCTGAAATGAATGAAAACAAAGCCACATTTTTGCAAGATGTCGTGATCACACAAGGCTCGATCATTATCCATGCCGACAAGGTGGTGGTATTACGTCATACCAAAGGTGATGATGAGATGATAGCCTCTGGCCGGCCAGCGACTTTTTTCCAAATTCTGGATAATGGCAAACCGGTTAATGCCAGTGCCAGTGAATTACGTTACCAATTAAAAGATCGCTTAGTCACGCTAACCGGAAAGGCTGAACTGAAACAAAATGACAACCAAGTGAATGGTGATGTGATCCGGTATGACATTCAGAAACAGCAAATGATCGCCCAAAGCAGTGGCAAAGGTTCCCGTGTGAAGACTATTTTCCTTCCACAGGAAATCGATGAATTTAATAAAGCAGGCAAACCTTAATTCTATGGCACTTTTGCAAGCAAGCGGCCTGAAAAAAAGCTACAAAGGCCGACAAGTAGTACAAAACGTCAGCCTGCAGGTAGCAACCGGGCAAGTGGTCGGTCTGCTCGGCCCGAATGGTGCGGGGGAAAACGACCTCATTCTATATGATAGTCGGGCTGGTACCGCAGGATGGCGGCACCGTCACCATCGATCAGCTGGATATCACCGCCATGCCGATGCATCAGCGAGCGCGTCACGGTATCGGTTATTTGCCACAGGAAGCGTCGATCTTTCGTCGCCTGACCGTGGAAGAGAACCTGCTGGGTGTATTACAACTGCGTAGCGAACTCAGCCGTGCTGAACAGCAGGAAAAGGTAGAAGCGCTGCTGGAAGAATTCCACATCGGGCATATCCGTAAAAACACCGGGATGAGTCTGTCTGGTGGTGAACGCCGCCGCGTTGAAATTGCCCGGGCGCTGGCCGTGGAGCCTCGCTTTATTCTGCTGGATGAACCATTTGCCGGTGTTGACCCGATTTCGGTGATTGACATCAAACGAATCATTGAACATTTACGTGATCGCGGACTTGGCGTATTAATTACTGATCATAATGTGCGTGAAACCTTGGATGTCTGCGAAAAAGCATATATTGTCAGCCACGGCAATCTGATCGCCGAAGGGACACCTGCAGAAGTATTGCAAAACGAACACGTTAGACAAGTTTATCTGGGTGAAGGATTTACCCTGTAAAAAGTGTGTCAATGGCAGTAATCAGCCATAATTAAATCGCGGTCTGTCAGAGGGTGTATTTTTTGGTAGCCTAATGGCTTACCCCTGACACTGACATGGAAATTAGAGATAAGGACACATCCACGTAGATGAAGCCGACCTTACAGTTGCGTCTTGGCCAACAACTTGCCATGACCCCACAATTGCAACAAGCAATTCGTCTGCTGCAACTGTCCACTTTGGAATTACAGCAGGAGATCCAGCAAGCTATTGATGCAAATCCTTTGTTAGAACAAGAGGATGATGCGGATATCGCGACGCCGGAAATTCCTGATGATGACGATTTTACCCCACCGGACAGCAGTGAAGAGATGGCACAGGCACAAGAAAATATGCCTGAAGAACTGCCTATGGATACCACTTGGGATGAAGTATATTCCGCCTCTGGTTCTTCATCCTCAGGCAGTGGTCTGATGAACAGTGATGACGAACCCGTGTATCAGGGGGAAACCACCGAAACATTACAAGACTATCTACTGTGGCAAATGCGGTTAACTCCGTTCAGTGATCAGGATGAAGCTATTGCCTTAACGATCATCGATAGTATCGATGAGTCCGGTTATCTGATCACCTCGCTCGATGAAATCCTGCTGGCGGTTAACAATGCCGACGAATCGGTCGAGATGGATGAAGTCGAGGCCGTCTTAAAACGAATTCAACATTTTGACCCAATTGGTGTCGCAGCCCGCTCGGTACAAGAGTGCCTGCTGATCCAATTAAATCAATTCAGTGCCGATACCCCCTGGTTAAATGAAGCCCGATTGGCTATAAAGGATCATATGGATCTGCTGGGTGCGCGTGATTACCGTAATCTGGCACGTAAACTACAGTTAAAAGAAAATGAACTGAAAGATGTATTGGATCTCATCCAAACGCTGGAACCACGCCCTGGTAGCCGGGTAATGCCAAGCGAATCAGCGTATGTGATCCCCGATGTTTCCGTATTAAAAAAACATGGCCGTTGGGTCGTTGAACTCAACCCTGATGCGATGCCAAAAATCCGCATCAATGAAACTTATGCCTCGATGGCACGTCATGCGCGCAATAGCAGTGACAGTCAATTTATTCGCTCACATCTACAGGAAGCGAAGTGGTTCATTAAAAGTTTAGAGAGTCGTAACGAGACCCTGCTGAAAGTGGCGAACTGCATTGTGCAGCAGCAACAAAACTTTTTTGAGTACGGCGAAGAAGCCATGAAACCCATGGTTCTCAATGACGTAGCGGAAGAAGTGGAGATGCATGAGTCGACAATTTCGCGAGTTACCACACAAAAATTCATGCATACACCGCGAGGCATCTTTGAACTGAAGTATTTTTTCTCTAGTCATGTTAATACTGATAGCGGCGGAGAATGTTCTTCGACTGCCATCAGAGCACTGATTAAAAAATTGGTCGCGGCAGAAAACCCGGCCAAACCGTTAAGCGACAGCAAGATCGCAGACTTGCTGACGGAACAAGGCATTATGGTGGCAAGAAGAACGATCGCAAAATATCGCGAATCATTGTCCATTCCACCATCAAGCCAGCGCAAACGCCTGCTGTAGGCCAACAATAAGGAAGACGTATGCAAATTAACCTGTCGGGTCACCATGTAGAAGTAACTGATGCACTGCGTGATTATGTCACCAGTAAATTTTCTCGTTTAGAGCGTCACTTTGAGCACATCAATAATGTTCAGGTCACCTTAACTGTTGAAAAACTGAAGCAAATCGCTGAAGCCAAGCTGAATGTAAATGGCGGTGAGATTTTTGCCAATGCTGAAGAAGACAGCATGTACGCAGCCATTGATGCTTTGATGGACAAGCTAGATCGCCAGATCATCAAATACAAAGAAAAATTATCCAGTAAGTAATTATGTTAATTTCTGAAATCTTGTCTGCGGACTGCACGCGAAGTGCAGTCCCATGCAGCAGCAAAAAACGTGTATTAGAAATCATCAGTGAACTCGCCGCTCCCCGTCTGGGATTGGATGAACAAAAGCTCTTTGATAGCCTGCTCGCCCGAGAAAAAATGGGCACCACAGGCATTGGTGGTGCAATTGCAATTCCTCATGGTCGCATTCCTGATGGTTATCCGGTCACCGGTGTATTACTGACACTGGAACAACCAATCCCGTTTGATGCCATTGATAACCAACCGGTTGACCTGCTGTTTGCCATGCTGGTGCCGGAAAGTGAGTGTAAAATCCATCTGAAAACACTAGCTCTCGTAGCCGAAAAATTTAATGATAAGAACTTCTGTCGTCAGTTGCGTCTGGCTGAATCAGACGAAGCGTTATATCAACAAATGATCAATGGATGATTATCGATGAAACTCATCGTCGTGAGTGGTCGCTCAGGCTCCGGAAAAACTATCGCATTACGCGTGCTGGAAGACTTGGGTTATTACTGTGTAGACAACCTGCCAGTCTCGCTGCTGTTTCAGCTGGTGGCAGAGTTACGCGGAAAATATGACCAGATCGCGGTGAGCATCGATGTCCGTAATCTTCCCGTGCAAGCCGATGAACTGGTTTCCATTCTGGATCAAATCCGACAACATCAGGATCTGCAGTTCTCTAATTTCTTCTTTGATGCTGACAATGCCACCTTGCTAAAACGCTATGGTGAGAGTCGTCGTTTGCATCCACTTTCCAAACAACAATTAACGCTGGAACAAGCCATTCATCAGGAAACCAACCTGCTGGCGCCATTGTCCTCAAATGCGGATTTACGCATTGATACCAGTCATCTGAGTATTCATGATCTCAGCGAACAGATCCGTGAACGCGTGCTGGGTAAAAAAGAACATGAATTGGTGATGGTATTTGAGTCGTTTGGTTTTAAACACGGTATCGCCAAAGATGCCGACTTTGTCTTTGATGCCCGTTTCCTGCCTAATCCACACTGGATCACCGAACTCAAGCCACTGACAGGCTTGGATGAGCCAGTGCAGCGTTACCTGTTATCACAGCCGGATGTGGTGAAATACATCAACCAATTGATCAGCTTATTGGAAACCTGGTTACCGCAATTAGAACGCAACAACCGTAGTTATGTCACTGTGGCTATCGGTTGTACTGGTGGTCAACATCGCTCGGTGTTCATCGCAGAACAGCTGGCTAACCATTTTCTGGTGTTGGGTAAAAACGTACAGCGCCGCCACCGTACACTGGAGAAACAGCATGCCCCGGGTTGAAAATCAGGTTGCGGTCATCAACAAGCTAGGATTACATGCCCGCGCGGCGATAAAACTGGTGCAATTAGTTGCTAACTTCAAAGCAAAAATTACGCTCTGTAATGGCGAAAAACAGGGTAGTGCTGACAGCGTAGTCGGTCTGCTAATGCTGGAGGCGGCACAAGGGCAAACCATCCGCGTGATCTGTGAAGGCCCGGAAGCTTTTGAGGTCATGGAAGCGGTACAACATCTGTTCGAAGCCCGCTTTGATGAAAATGAATAGAAATACTATCTAAGCTGCCGGATGTTGTTGCAGCGCTTTAAGTAATACCTGAATTTCCGGCCGTTGCCGATCCTGCACTCTGATCGCCGCATGTAAACGACGCCACAATCCCTTCCCTAACGATTTAGACACCATCAACTGCTGGGGTTCAAACTCCTGACAAACCCAGTCGGGTAAAACCGTAACCCCCCACCCCGCCGCAACCATTTGCGTCAACATCAGCGTGTTATCCACCATTTTAATTTGTTTGGGTTTCAGCCCAACCGGCTGCATAAAATGGCGAATAACATCTAAACGCTGTGTTTCAACTGGATAAGAGAGCAAAATTTCATCACTCAAATGGGCCGGTGTAATCATCGCTTCCAGCATTAATCTGTGCGTCGTTGGTAACACCAGACGCATCTCAAACTCAAACAAAGGCGCATAGAAAATCCCTTCACTGGGCAGTAAATCCGCCGTCAACACCACATCCACCTCGCCGGCTAACAAGGCTTGCTGCGGTTCAAAACCCTGTTGATTCGCAAAGGTCTGCTCTAACGCCGGATAAAGCCGCTGGATCTGCTGCAGCGCTGGCGTCAACCAACGAATGCAGCTATGACATTCCACCGCCAGACATAATTGCGCCGGCGGCTGCACACCACGCAATTGACAGACTAATTCATCGATCGGCGGTAACACGGATTCTGCCAAGGCCACCAGCTTCATCCCATCTGCCGTGAAACGCAGGGGCCGGCTTTTTCGCAAAAACAGCGGCCGCGCCAACCGTTGCTCCAGTTCCGTCAGTTGATGCGATAACGCCGACTGGCTGATATGCAAGGCATCAGCTGCTGCCGCTAACGACCCCTGATTTTTTAATGCCAATAAAGAACGAAGATGTTTCAGTTCAAACATGAAAAACCTGCAAGTTGCGGATGAAAAAGTTGCACTGGTAATCAGTAAGGTAACGCGGAAATATAGACATGCAAACATCTAGACGTCCAAAAGGAATAGACATGACTTATACTACGCATACACTCGGCTTTCCGCGCATCGGGTTGCAACGCGAACTGAAAAAAGCGTTAGAAGCCTATTGGGCTGGTGAGATCGATCAAGAGACATTACAAAAAACTGGCCGGGCATTACGTCATCGTCACTGGTTGTGGCAACAACAAGCGGGGGTTGATTTACTGCCAGTTGGTGATTTCGCTTGGTACGATCAGGTGCTGACCACCAGCTTGCTGGTTGGCAATGTGCCAACGCGCCATCAGAACAACGATGGCAGTATTGATCTGGACACCTTATTCCGCATTGCTCGTGGTCGTGCACCAAGCGGTACACCCGCGCCCGCCGCCGAGATGAGCAAATGGTTTAATACCAATTATCATTATTTAGTGCCGGAGTTTCAGGCAGATCAAAGCTTTGAACTGCGTTGGACGCAATTATTTGATGAAGTGGAAGAAGCTTTAACTGCAGGCCATCAAGTCAAACCGGTCTTACTGGGGCCACTGAGTTATCTGTGGTTAGGGAAAATCAAAGGTACCGATTTCGACAAGCTCTCCTTGTTACCACAATTATTGCAGGTATATCAGCAAGTTTTACAAAAACTGGCGGCACAAAAAATTGAATGGGTACAAATCGACGAGCCCATTCTGGTGCTCGATCTACCTATGGAATGGCAGCAGGCTTATTTGTCAGCCTACGCACAACTACAAAATTCCAACTGCAAATTACTACTCACCACCTATTTTGGCGGCATAACGCATCAGCTGAACTGGTTACCAAAAATCACCGTCGATGGTATCCATCTCGATGCGGTCAGCAGCAGTGAGGAAGAGCTGGCAGCAACATTACAGGCGATTCCAACCCACTGGCAACTCTCATTGGGTGTGATCAATGGTCGTAATATCTGGCGTGCCGATCTTAATGCTATTTATACACAATTGAGTGCTGTAAAAAAATCACACTCGAATTTCTGGTTGGGCACCTCTTGCTCATTACTGCATAGTCCGTTAGATCTGAATGCAGAAACTAAACTCGATGCGGAAGTAAAAAGCTGGTTTGCCTTTGCGCGCCAGAAATGCACCGAGTTACATCTGCTGCAACGCACTCTGCGCCAGCCAGACGATCAGAAAATACTGACCCTGCAAGCCTACAGCGCCCCTCTACAACAGCGCAAACGCTCAACCCGAGTACAAAACCAAGCGGTGCAATCTGCCGTGGCCGCAATTAAACCGTCCGACGCAGAACGAGCATCCGCCTATCCGCAACGCGCATCATTACAGCAAGACCGTTTCCAACTGCCAGCCTGGCCAACCACCACTATTGGTTCTTTTCCACAAACCAGCGAAATTCGCTCATTACGCCGTAGTTATAAACAAGGCACTATCGATCTGGCGACTTATGAACAAGGCCTGCAACAAGAGATCGCTTATACAGTCGCGGAACAGGAACAGATCGGGCTGGATGTGCTGGTCCACGGCGAACCTGAACGCAATGACATGGTGGAATATTTCGGTGAGCAATTAACCGGCTATGCGTTTACTCAAAATGGCTGGGTGCAAAGTTATGGCTCCCGCTGCGTAAAACCACCAGTGATCATCGGTGACATCGAGCGACCAGAACCAATGACTGTACGCTGGAGCCAATACGCCCAATCGCTGACCGAAAAGCCGATGAAAGGTATGTTGACCGGCCCGCTGACTATGTTGTGCTGGTCATTCCCACGGGAAGATATCAGCCGGGAAACCATGGCATTACAGCTGGCTTTGGCTTTACGCCACGAAGTGCAGGATCTGGAACAGGCCGGTATTGGAATTATCCAGATCGATGAGCCGGCATTACGTGAAGGTTTACCATTACGCCAGCAAGATCAAGCCGCTTATCTTGATTGGGCGGTACGGGCCTTTAAACTCACCGCCGCAGGGGTGGCCGACAGCACCCAGATCCACACGCATATGTGTTATTGCGAGTTTGGTGATGTGATGCCATCCATCATTGCGCTGGATGCCGATGTGATCACGCTGGAAACGTCTCGCTCCGACATGGAGTTATTAGATACCTTCCATCATCAAGCTTATCCGAATGGTATTGGTCCTGGGGTCTATGATATCCACTCGCCAAATGTGCCGGACGCAAAATGGATGACGCAGTTGCTGCAAAAAGCACAGCAACATTTGCCGGTAGAACGGCTGTGGGTCAACCCTGATTGTGGTCTGAAAACCCGTGCTTGGCCAGAAACACAAGCTGCGCTGAAAAACATGGTTAACGCGGCCCGTTGTTTGCGGGAGCAAGTAACGCAATAAATCGCAACTTCCCGTCAACCGAGCATTGGTTGACGGGTTCACTCCGATTCACCAGACATGCTACCCTGTGGCCCTCTATGGTTGTCATCAACCATCTTATTATTGGGGATCAATATGCTGTTCTGGAATGCCAATCCTATTTTGGTTCAACTCGGCCCAATTGCCGTCCATTGGTATGGCGCCTTATTTGCTGCCGGTTTCCTGCTCGGTTATCAACTCATGCAACGTATTTATCGCCAGGAAGGCCGACCCACCGAGCAACTGGACAAACTACTCACCTATATTTTTATTGGTACCGTGGTTGGTGCACGATTAGCGCATACGCTGATCTATGAACCAGAATATTATTTGGCTCACCCGATCGATATTTTAAAGATCTGGGAAGGTGGTTTGGCCAGTCATGGCGGTGGTATCGGCGTTCTGCTCGCGATCTGGTTGTTCGTTCGCCAACATCCAGAAAATCGTTTTTTGTGGTTAGCCGATCGCTTAGCCATCCCAACCGCACTTACTGGTTGCTTTATCCGACTAGGCAATTTCATGAACTCAGAAATTATCGGTAACCCGACCGATGGTAGCTGGGGTGTGGTATTCGAACGTGTCGATAACTTGCCGCGCCATCCCGTGCAGTTGTATGAAGCGGCTTGTTATTTTGTCACCTTCGTACTTTTATTCCTGCTGTTTCGTGGCAATAAAAGCAAACAACCGGGTTTTTTGTTCGGTCTGTTTCTGGTGTTAATTTTCAGTGCCCGTTTTGTTCTGGAGTTCTTCAAAACACCACAAGCAGCCTATGAAGCCGGTAATTTGATCACGGTGGGACAATGGCTGAGTGTGCCATTTGTAATCGTTGGTATTATTCTGGTTCTGTTATCTGGCAGGAAAAAAATCCGCTAATTTTGACCGTCTCGGCAGTGCGTCTGTTGTTCACACAGAAGCACTGTCGGATGTGGCAGTTTCAACCGTTATCCCGCGAACAGAGAATCAGGAACACAATCTACTCCTGATTATCAAGCATGTCCCAGCACGGATTTACCTTACTTGAACTGATGACAACCCTGGCTGTTGGCGCCATTTTATTGCTAATTGGCGTACCTGGTTTACAGTATTTACTTGCGGATACAGCGGTACAAACAGAAGCCTTTTCATTGCATACCGCCTTACACCACGCCCGAAGTCAGGCTATTGATACTGGTGAATATGTTATTGCTTGTCTGGCTAATGAGCAGGAGCAGTGCGTAAAACATGGTTTTTCACACATCTTGCTATTCAGCGATACCAACCGCGACCGACGACTCACATCTGGCAATGATGGCGATACGATCCTATTTCGCGGCTCGCCCTTCCATCAGCTAATCGTTACCACGAACCAAACGCAGTTCGTCTTTCAACCCGATGGCACACAAGCGGGAACACCTGGTTCGATTACCCTTTGCGGACAAGGTATAACCAATGGAGTAGATATCATTGTCGCGATGAGTGGGCGGATCCGACGGCAAGATATTATCTGTCCACAATAATCGGGCATCTTAATACTCTGTTTGATATTCCGATATTTTCCGTGGCTTGATTGCGTCAGATAACGGGATACCGATCAATGAACACTGTCCATTTTTATCATCAACATCCGCGCTGATCCCTGTCATCCATAACTGATGTGCAGATGCTTGATAGATGATACCCAGATTTTCCAGTAATTGATCATGGTATTGCGTCACGCCTAGAGCACTATTATTGAACAAACCTGATTGTAGATCTAACCGGTATAATTGCGTCATCCCCACCGAAGCGCCCCCCGATTGATTGCTATCAACCGGAGAAAATGAAGTAAACCAAACCTGGCCTGCGACCACATAACCATTTCCAAATACTTTTTCTTGTGGTTGCTTCAAATCAACATACCAACCTGACGAAAAATTAGCTTTATCAGCAACTAACCCAGTGTTATTTATCTTTTGCAAAGTATCGACGGTTAACACTGATGCCGCTGCTGGTGCTTTTTTATACGGGGTCACCTGCCGATCGACTAAGGCAAAATAGTAGTTTGGTACCGGATCATGTTGATCAGGATGTGCGCGATCACCACTGCCCAGTAAAACCCAATCCGCAGGCACCTCTACAGCCGCGTGTTTTCCTGTTTCCATTCTGACCACAGAGCGAACTATCACCGGTTGCCCAAAAAATTGCCGAACACCAGCAATCGTTTCATTTTGTGCCTGCCCTAACGCCGCCAGTTTAGTCATGCGCCAATCAGAAAAATCACCCACCATGTCCAAACGCCAAACATTACCACCAGTATCCGCGGCATACAGACGATCGGTCGTTCCATCCTGATCACTATCCAGCAACGCCACATCAGCAGGAATGGTATCTGTTAGTGGCGCCTGTAAATTATTCAGACTGTCCGCATCAGAACTAATCGAAAACAGTTTTGCCCCGGAATCCGCATCAATCATATAAATGACCCGACCAAGTTGTGCTGCGTGAGCAGACTCATGATCTTTTTGTGGGTTGTAGCCACCACCAACAACCAGCATGAGCCTTTTCTCAGAACCATGGCCAGAGATATACGCTAGCTGTGGTGTCGACCAAGTTTCACCCAATAATTTATACATTCCATCTCGACCATCGCCGCTTATTTTCCACTTCAAAACAGGGTGATCGGGGTCGGTCAAATCCAGGGCATAATAACTGCGCCCGCCTCGCCGCAAGCCAAAGAAAACCCAAAGCCTATCACCTTCATCGGACTCAATGATGCCATCATTGTCTTTATCATCATGAAACACGCTGATTTCACCATCCAAGCCATACTGATGAGTGCGAAATTCAGCTGGCGGCGATGCAGTAACAAGAGACAAAAACTCAGCAGGAATAAATGCCCATGCCTCATCCAATGTATTGCCTGCATCGTTGAATAAATGCAGCATCCCGGCATTCGTAGCTACCAATAAGCGCCGGTCAGTGCCTTTATGCTGATGACCATAATCCAGTACCCGAGGTTGATTATGCATACTGTCACCAAGAAACCGCGGGATCTTATTCAACATATCTTCAGGTAATGAACTTAATCGCGCAGGCCCATCCCCCGTATTGCTTAACAATTGGCGGGATGCCTTAACTACAAGCATGGCGTTAACATCATTCTCAGCTGTTTGATTTGCAACCGAAGATGACCAGAAGCTACGCGCGTTATTGAGCAATTTTCCGCTGCAGTCAAATACCGGCTCACCATTGCGATCCGTTATCTGTCCATCGGTTGATAACTTGAACTTTTTGAGCTCGCCTTGCCAACCATGCTCAGACTGATAGTTAAACATCGACAGATAAATGTGCTCATCAGCGACAACGGACGGCATAAAAGAATAAGGATGCATAAATTGATTTTCCGTCGACCAAAGCGCGACATCATCACTCTTCGCGAACGGTGATAGGCCTATTCCCACAAACATGAGAACAATAGCTATCCAATTTAAGCATCGTTCTTTCATCATTCTTGTCTGAACCCTGATAATGAAATTAAAGGTAGTTCGAGCGTGGTAACAGCCGCTATCTTTGCAGTGGGACTCGCGGAATTCTGTAACGAAACATCGGCATAACGGCAACGACGGAGCACATTACTACTACTAGCCTGACCCGTTCGGCCACAAGCAGCGTCATAACGAACGTCAAGTCGGTATCTGTTATGGCTGGTTGTCCATGTCAGTATGGAATTCACCGGCAAAGACGCGATGTTTTGCAATACATCGCTTTGTAACCAAACGGTTTGCAAACCGGCATCAATTTCAGCGATCTCATTAAATCGATGGCTGGTCGCTGCACTCATTTGCATTTGCTCTCGGCTCCACTGCATAACGGATACCTCCATCAGCGTTAGCGGCAACATCAAAATTAATGCCATCACCAACACCATTCCCTGCTCATGAACACGGCACATTAATGTGTAATCTCCGCATGGGAATTCCGAAATTGCACGCTTGATTGCAGTAGAAGACGCTGATAATTGTCGTTAAATGGCGGTAAGGATAAATCACCAAGTTGATAGATTTGCTCATTCCGATAGCCAAGAGAGCGCTCCTGCGCTCGGACCAGAAGAAACAATCTGATCCCAGTGATCGCAAAAGTATTCCAGATCGCCGGAGAGATTTTTTCAGGGGGAAGATACCTATCGGTAATGCCATCTGCAGGTATCGAGTCATCGACCGCCAGCAAGACCCGTATTTTCTCAACACCTTGTACTAGCGGCAAACTGTAAGTGGCTCGCATCTGATCCGTCAGTTGGATCAGTCTTAATTCAGGAATACCGTTTACTTCCTGTACATAATAAACATGGTGTTGAAACTCCCAAATTTTTGCTCCCACTAAATGTGTTACTAATCCAAGGAGATCACTATCCTTACCAGCAAAAAACAGCGCTTGATTAACGTTACCTGCCAAATAAATACGAAGTGGATTTAGCGTTATATTCGGAGAGTTGATCGGTGCCCCAATAACGCGTTTGAGTGCCAACACATCACTGTCTGGTTGTAATTTAATATGTTGTAAGCAGCTCAAATCAGCATTTAATACACCATTATGATTGGTGTGCCGAGCAAGAAAAGGACGTAAGACACCATCCGCATCTGAGGAAGGAAATGTGCCACCATGTTCACCTCGCTCATCTAGGCAATCATTGCCCGCCATCAATTTAACCATTGAGGATACATCGTCGTTCAGACGTAATCCCTGCCCCGAATAATCCCCAAGAAAGCCGGTTTGACGCAGATCCTGCAATAACAGATTCATTGCCAGACGGCCATTTTCCTGTAATTCATTATAAGTTTGCAGTTGATACGTATTGTTCCTTGATGCGACATACAACGAGAAAATTCCCGCTAGCAAAAACAGACCAATCGTCGTCGCCAGCATCCACTCTAGTATGGTGAATCCTCGAATCGATCTCATAGCACTGTTTGCACCATGAATTGCCGACGCCCGATACCGGTATGACCACAGTCATTATTTAATACCGGTGGCGTAAATGAAGATGCTGCATTGTGAATAAACCAATTGATCGTAACTGTCGCCTGAATCAGGCGTTCCGCATGCTGACGTTGCATATTCAAACAAACCAACACGGGAATAGACGCAAATGCAGAAGCCAAATGCTGTATCCAATCCGATACTGCCTTTTGCGCCAACTCATCAGCACATTCTGTTTTTTTGTTGGTGCAAAGAACAGTCGCACTTGCCACACTGTTAGCATCAAACTCAAAGTGAAAAACGCTATTGGCTGTCGGCAAGATAGCATTTAACCAGACCAGCTTATCCATACGTAATCGTTCCAAAATATCATTAACGGTATATACCGCCTGGGCATGCTGTTGCGATTCATAAGCAAACTTCGCAGCGAAACCATACATACCAGCCACACCCAGCAAACTGACAGTCAGTATCACCACACTGATCATTACCTCTATCAGAGTAAATCCGTTCGATGGGGCAATAGAAAATTCGAATACTTTGTTAGTCATGAAAAACTACCAGCAATGTTCATGACTGGTGCCATCGCGAAAACCATTTTGTGCTAGCGTTAATATCTGACATTCAGAATCACTAGCTTGTAACCCAATTGCAGTTGCAGTTAACAAATAAGAGGAAGGAGTCACAGTAGCTGTTATACGGTAATAACCTTGCTGAGTGATGTAAT
>NZ_OY781388.1 GCF_963676665.1 uncultured Tolumonas sp. | reverse complement strand
CTGGTACCGATACAGCTATTTTCAGTAATTTAACGGTAGCGAATGCACATGCGAGCCATGATGTGAATGGTAATATTCAAATTATCAATTCAGCAACCAACGATACAGTAACGTTAATTGATTATGAAAATGTAACTATTGGTAGTACTACATATACGAAAGATTCTTTATTTACGCCGACAGTACAAATTACTACGGATGCAAATAATGATGCTTATATTTCGCATAATGAATTAGGCACAAATACCTCCATTTCGGTGCAAGTAACGCTGCCAATTGGCGCATCGGTTGGGGATACTATTTGGGTTTCTAATGGTTCTATTTCAACTGGAATTATATTAGGGGCTAATGACTTAACTGCGGGCTTTATCACAACCACTTTTGCTGCTCCGGCAGACGGTTCGGTGATTAATGTATCAGCACAGCTGATTGACCTAACGGGCTACCATTCGACTGTCACTACGGATTCTGCGACCTTAGACTTGTCTGGTCCACAATTAACGGCAGGACAGTTTAACTATTTCGAAAACTCAACTATTACAACTCAGATTGCTCAGGTAAGTTCATCTGCGACTGACGTATCCAATTATTACTTTTATGTAAATGGTAAAACCAGCCAAGTATCTTCAGATGGTTATTTTGCTATTAGCTCTTCGGGTGTTGTTACCTTAACAACCAGTGGTGTTTCATCGTCAGCCAATAATTATGAGTCAACTGACAGTAATACGCATACATACACTGTCGTTGCAGTTGATAAGTTGGGTAATATTGGTAATCCCGTTCAGATTAGTTTAATTGAACAAAATGTGAATGAAGCGCCAACGAGCGTGACGTTAAGTAATACCTCTGTGGCAGAAAACGCGGCGGGCGCGGTGATCGGTGCGTTGAGCGTGAGCGACGTGGACGCCAATGACAGCGCGACCTACAGCGTGTCGGATAACCGGTTTGAAGTGGTGAATGGCGAGCTGAAGCTGAAAGCGGGTGTGAGCTTGGATCACGAAACGGAGCCGACAGTGAGTGTCACGGTGACGGCGACCGACAGTGGCAAGCTGAGCAGCCCAGCCCAGCAGTTCACCATTGTGGTGGACGATGTGAACGAAGCGCCAGTAAACACTCTACCTAAAACAGCTACTGTTTATGAAGATAGACCATCTACGATTTCTGGTATCTCAGTAAATGATGTGGATGATAATTTAGCTTCAGTTAAATTAAGTGTTTCGTACGGTACCATTACGGTTAATTCCAATGGTGCAACGATTTCTAATGGAGTGAATGGTAGTGATTCATTCACTTTGTCAGGATCACTAGCTCAAATCGATGCAGCGTTAGCATCATTAACTTATCAAGGCGGTACAAATTATAATGGTACTGATTCACTCACCGTGGTTTCTACGGATAAAGGGGGATTAGTTGATACGGATATTATCTCTATTGCTGTAAACCCTGTGAATGATGCACCTACTTCTTCAAATGCACATGTAGCCACTTATGGTGAGCAGAACCATAACTTTACACTCAGTGATTTTGTATTTAGTGATGTTGATGGTGATAAGTTAGCTAATGTTATTATTACATCTGTACCAACAGATGGAACGTTACTACTTGATGGTAAGGTGATTACTACAAACACCGTTATCAGCGCAGTTTCAATCAGTAATGGTGCGTTGGTTTACCATCCAGGCGCAGATAATACGTCTGCTAATTTCAGTTATCAGGTGCAAGATACGGGCGGGGTGCTGAACGGCGGTCAAGATATGTCGATAAACTATACGATGACAATCGACATTGGCCGTCTTGATACATTGACAAATACGGATGATAACATCACGTCAGGCGCTGGTAATGACGTCCTTATTGCCGATGTTGGTGGCACTCACACTAATGTGATTGCCGGTAAGAATTACAACATTGCGTTAATTGTTGATAGATCGGGCAGTATGGGTGATGCCTTAGATGGCACGACTTCTCAGACTAAGATGAATCTGGTTATCAATGCATTGGATAACCTTGTAACTCAATTAGCAGGTCATGATGGAATTGTGAATGTTAGTTTGATTGGATTTGGAACGACCGCGACGTTAAGTGCGAATATCAGCGATCTGACTGCATCTAATTTGTCTGATTTGGTAAGCAAAATAGCTCAGCTATCTGCGACAGGTCAGACGAATTATGAAAGTGCATTTACTACAGCCACCACATGGTTTGCTAGTAAACCATCAACCGGATATGAGAACCTGACCTATTTCCTGACCGATGGGAATCCAAATGCAACCAGTAGCAATAGTTCGGTTTCTGATTACACGGCAATGACTGCCGCAGAAACAGCTTTTTCTTCTTTATCCGCTGCCAGCAAAGTAATGGCAATAGGTATTGGTACTGATGTTAATACGGAGTATTTACATTATTTTGATAACACGAACACGATAGGTACAGACACGGTTATTTTCGATTGGTCTCAAGCTACAACTCTAGCTAATTTTGAAAATAATAATTACTGGAATTCGGCCAACCAATGGACCAAATCTGGTACAGGTACAGTCTCGGTATCTAATTGGGGGGATTACCTGATCATCACTGATCCAACTGGTAATGGGGCGACATCAGCTACCTCTGCCCAGACCTTTACTGTTGCAGCGAACACATATGGCCATGTGAGCTTTGATTATGCAACTGCAAATGTGAGCAGTGGCACTACGGTGTCTTATTCCATTTTGCAGCAGCAGGGCTCATCTTGGGTGAGTGTCGAAACTGGTAATTTCTCATCTAGTAATATTTGGACACAAATAACCACCGAAACGTTAGCCTCTGGAACCTATGAGATCCAATTTACTGTCAATCAGGGGGCAAATGGTTCAGCTTATCTGTATGTTGATGATATTCAGCAAGCAACAGCGAACCACATATTAACGGGCAATGTGGGGGAAGTTGCAATTGTAACCGAAGCAAGTCAATTAACGGCTGCATTGCAGGGGGGCTCGACCGTTACTGAGTTACTGGCGGTGGGTAATGATACGGTTGATGGTGGTGATGGTAATGACATCATTTTTGGGGATGTGATCAATACCGACCATCTGGCATGGGGTGTTTCTGGAAACCCAGCGAAACCAACATACTTACAGGATGGTGCGGGGATCTCTGCACTTGAAACCTTCTTGACCCTACAAAATGGCAGTACCCCGACAGAGACCCAGGTACAGGATTACATTAAGTCTCATCTCGATACATTTAATGTGGAAGCGGACACGCGTGGGGGCAATGATACGTTACACGGCGGTTCAGGAGACGATATTCTCTTTGGACAAGGTGGGAACGATACACTGTATGGTGACGCGGGTAATGACACGTTATACGGCGGAACTGGTGCGGACACGTTATCGGGTGGTGCAGGTAATGACACACTGATCGGTGGTTTGGGTAATGATATTCTCACCGGTGGTACAGATCACGATATCTTCAAATGGACTGCGCTTGATGTCACGGGTACGACCACGGAGTCGCATCAGAAGGATGTCATTAAGGACTTCGTGATTGGTCAGGATCAGCTTGATCTCACCGATGTTCTTCATGATAAAACAACGTCGTTGGATCATTATTTTAGCGTCACACAAAGTACGGATAATGTGAAAGATGCTGTTATTACGGTTCATACAGTGGCTGATTCGACCACAGTTAATTTAGAAATTGTGGTGTCAAATTATGGCGCCTCAGCGGATCTAACGGCATTGCAGAACTACTTGCTGCATTCTGATGGGGTGATCCGCTAATCACTATTAGTAATATAAGCACCGATGTGATCTTGATCACATCGGTGCTTATTAACGTATCTCTGGATGATAGTGGGTATTTGATATTTCTGTGAACGTGTTACTGAAAGAACATGATTGTCTCAATGAGGCTTTTGTACAGAAAGAAATGGCTCAGCAACAATTATGGTTAAGCCATTTTTTCTTTTTAAAATAAAGCATTAGCTATTTGGTAATACCAATAGGCGAATAGATGAAGCTATATATATTTATTTTGTTGTATTTATTCTTATTTGATTACCATCGAACCTCAGCCAATTTCAACAGCCGTGCCGGCATCGCTGGCGTTTTAATGCAATCGGTTAATAATTGCGTCAGCATCCCTACCATGTCATATCGACGATTGAATTTATAACAAAATTCACCGAGATATCGTGGTAAATGCTTTCTCTTGATTGCATGATAAGTGGCGTGCATCGCGTTCTTAACGTTACTTATCATCGCGTTAACCCAAGTAAAATAAGGCGACTCCACACTGGCAACGCCGCCGGTCACTATTTTCAAATGATGACTATCCGCTGATTCAATCGCGTTAAAACAGGGTAATTCATCTGAGATAAGCAAGAATGCTGACTCAATATAATGCAAAGCCCAACCCTTAATTTCGCCTTTTTCGCCTTTACGGAAACCTGTCACCATGCTGAACCTCATTGCCATTGGATGACCTTCTTCATTCATGGCGACGCAGCAGCAACAAACGGGCTTTTATTACTGGCACCTCGGCCTCGTTTTCCTTTTTTGACGCGCCCCAATAAGCATCATCCAGTTGAATGAAGCCAGATAATGGATGTTCATCATCGCGCTCCTTCATGGCCTACATAATTTTCTGCTTTAACCGCCAGGTCGCGTTATAAGAAATGCCCAATTCACGGGACAATTCAAGCGCAGAGATGCCATTTTTCTCTCCTGTGATCAGATAGATAGCAAGAAACCAGATAGACAGGGGCAATTTTGTGCTCGCAAAGAACGTACCCGCCATCAAGGAAGACTGATGATGGCAGTGATTACATTGATAACGTGCTCTGTATTTTAGCTGGCAATAGTGGCTATGACCGCAATAAGGGCCGTGAAAACCATTTGGCCAGCGTAATGAAAACAGATGTTTTCTGCATTGCTCTTCTGTTCCAAATCGTTTTATAAATGCATGAATACTTATGCTTTTTTGAAACTGAACTTTATTTCTGGACATGGCAGAACACCTTAACCAGTCTGCCTTTATTAGGTATAGTTCTTGAGCTGACGGTCAGTGGTAATCAAATATTCTTATATAAATAAATTGTATTTACTTAAGTTTATTTGATTACCATCGAACTTCAGCCAGTTTTAATAACCGAGCTGGCATCGCTGGCGTGTGAATGCAATCTTTCAATAACTGACTAACCATTTTTTCCAAGTCAAATCTTCGGTTGAATTTGTAGCAGAATTCGCCGAGATATCTGGGCAGATGTTTCCTTTTGATCGAGTGATATGTGCCATGCATGGCATTTTTCACGTTGCTTAGCATCGTATTCACCCAGACAAAATAGGGTAATTCAACGCTTTCTGCACCGCCTCCGGTGACTATTCTTAAATGATGCTGATTGGCGGTCTCTACCGCATTGAAACAGGCTAAACCATCTGAAATCACTAAGGTTCCTGGCTCTATATGATGAGCGGCCCATGTTTCGATTTCTGCTTTACGAAAACCCGCTACCATGCTGAATCGCATGTGTATAGGATGTAATTCTTCATTCAACGCAACAGCTGCAACAAAAGGACTTTTATTACCTGCACCGCGACCTCGTTTGCCTTTTTTTACGCCGCCCCAATAGGCATCATCTAGCTGGACGAAGCCGGAGAGTGGGTGTTCGTCATCACGCGTTTTCATCGCCTGCATTATTTTTTGTTTCATTCGCCAGGTAGCATTGTACGAAATACCCAACTGACGCGATAACGCCAGTGCTGAAATACCATTTTTCTCTTGTGTAATGAGATAAATAGCCAGAAACCAGAGGCGAAGCGGTAATTTTGTTCCTTCAAAGAGCGTTCCTGCAACCAACGAAGTTTGGTGATGACACTGGTTACATTGATAGAGTGCCCTGGATTTGAGCTGGCAATGGTGGTCGTGACCGCAATAAGGACAATGGAACCCGTTGGGCCATCGCAATGCAAATAGGTGTTCTCTGCATTGTTCTTCAGAGCCATATTTTTCTATAAACGAATGAATACTCATACTTTTTTGAAACTGGACTTTATTTCTGGACATGATTTATGCCCTCAATTGACCTGCTTATTTTAAGTATAGTATTCAGGCTGAAAGTCGGGGGTAATCAAATAAGTTTATTTAGGAATAGATTTGTCAGCGATTTTTTAATAGAAGATTGTTTCAATCTACTCTATTGAAAATGGATTGATACATATATATATTATGGAACATATGGTGATATTATTCAGGTGTGAAATAAATATCCTCGGCATTTGTAATATTGTGGCGATTTAAATTAAAAAGGAATTTAAGCAGTGAGAATAGGGAAGTTACTTTTTTTTCGCGGTGCAGAGGGGCACTCTAAAATATTATATAATTCATTTAAATATAAGCGTTTGATAGGGTTTGTTTGGATACGGATTGATTAAAGACATCTTCTATAACAAAATGTGGGTTTTCAGTGAATTACATTGATTAGCCGCTTTGTGCCTGAATGGATCGTGAACTTCGAAGTCCTCCGCGCTAACTGTCGTGAAATAACCTTGCTAACAGATCATGTATCGCAGCCGTTATCATATCATTACTGTGTTAATTTCTCAGGTTGTTCTACATTAGCTTGGCACTTAACACTGTTAACCATTTTATGGGTATGTTTAAACTTTAATGGATGGCACAATGGCTACGCGTTGTTTAGCATAGCAACATCTTTTTCAACATCGTAGGTATAACAATGAAAATTGCCGTTGCTGGAACAGGTTATGTCGGCTTATCGAATGCGATTCTGATGTCACAACACCACGAGGTGGTGGCCTTAGATGTGGTGCCTGAAAAGGTCCGTCAGCTCAATGAGCGCGTGTCACCAATTGTTGATCGTGAAATCGAAGATTATCTGAAAAATAAAAAACTGAATTTACGTGCCACGCTTGATAAGCATGATGCTTATCAGGGGGCTCAGTTTGTGATTATTGCTACACCAACTGATTACGACCCGGAAACTAACTACTTTAATACTTCATCGGTTGAAGCGGTGATTCGTGATGTGTTGGCAATAAACCCGCAAGCGGTTATGGTCATCAAATCAACTATTCCGGTCGGTTTTACAACCCGGGTCAGGCAGCAATTTAATTGCGACAATATTCTCTTCTCACCTGAGTTCCTACGTGAAGGGCGTGCACTTTACGATAATCTTTATCCATCACGTATCGTTGTGGGTGAGCGCTCTGAACGTGCCGAAGCGTTTGCTAAGTTGCTGCTGGAAGGGGCTATCAAGCTAGATATACCGGTCTTGTTTACTGACCCGACAGAAGCCGAAGCCATTAAGTTGTTTGCCAATACCTATCTGGCCATGCGTGTCGCCTATTTTAATGAGCTTGATACCTATGCACAAAGCTTAGGTTTAGATAGTAAGCAGATCATTGATGGGGTTGGGCTCGACCCCCGAATCGGTTCGCACTACAACAACCCCTCTTTTGGTTATGGTGGTTATTGTTTACCGAAAGACACGAAACAATTGCTGGCAAATTACAATCAGGTACCAAACACCTTGATTCGTGCGATTGTCGATTCGAACACTACTCGTAAAGATTTCATTGCCGATGCGATTATCAAACGCAAACCGAAAGTGGTGGGCGTTTATCGTCTGATCATGAAAGCGGGCTCTGACAACTTCCGTGCTTCTGCTGTGCAAGGTGTTATGAAACGCATTAAAGCCAAAGGCATTGAAGTTGTGGTATATGAGCCGGTGTTGAAAGAGTCAGAGTTTTTTAAATCACGTGTGATTCGTGATTTGAATGAATTTAAAGCCATCTCTGATGTCATTATTTCAAATCGTATGTTGCCAGAACTTGGCGATGTGGCTGATAAGGTATTTACCCGTGATCTGTTTGGTAAAGACTAAAAGCCACAGTACTAGGTAGCAGACCATAAAATAGGGTGACAAATAACCCCTATCATCATTTAATAGCAGAGGTAACGCTTTTGCTATAACCAGAGATCGAGGCATGGCAGTGATGAAAATTGCTGCGGTGTTTCAATCTGTTGTACTTTCCAATCATTAGAGGGAATGTTAATGAAAAAACAAGCAATCGTTCTGGCTGCCGCTATGGCGTTGTCAGCGAATGTATTTGCCGCTGGAACTGGTACTGCGACAGCAGGCACTGGTGGTACAGCTGGTACTGGCACTGCAGCAACAGGTCTTGCTATTGGTACCAGCACTGCAGTAGGTCTTGGTGTGGCAACGGCAATTGCTGCTGCTGCTGTTTCTGCTGCAAACAGTGGTAATGGCACGCCAACGACTGTTACTGCAACAGCTCGTTAATATCATGTGCAAAGGCCACCTTTTTTGGTGGCCTTTTTTATCACTCACGGGTATGAAGAGAATTATTCAGATGAATAACAAGCCATGGCTATGTCTGTGCCTGTCGACAGCCTTTTTGTTTTCCGGCTGTGGGCAGCAAAGTGCATCAATTATTGAAACCACTAAACTGGCTGTGGTGGGGCAACCTGATGTAACGTTATCTGCTCAACAAGTTGCTAAAATTCCTTATGCATCAGCTTATCTTAAAGTGGGTGATGCGCCTCGGGCATTTGTGGTTTTAGGCTTTGCTGATGCCAATCATCTGAAATGGTTTACTGCTGATCGGAATATGCTGGTGACCCGCACTGGCCGCGTTATTAAAACACTGGGTTTTGGTAATGATCTGCTTTTCAGTGACTCTGCACTCTCCGACCCGTTATCTGACGGCAAAACGTTATTAAAACAAAATTCATCACCAACTTGGCAGCACCGCGAGGTTTGGTCGGGAAAATATCAAAGCGGTTATACGCTGACATCAACCTTCAGCAATAAGGGTGTTGAAGCGGTGACGGTTTTAGATACGCCACGCAAATTGGTGCGTATCGATGAAAAGGTGCAGATCCCAGCCTTAAAAACCGGTTATACCAATTCATTCTGGCTTGATCCTGATTCCGGTGATGTCGTGCAAAGTTACCAATATCTGGGGCCTGATATGCCACTGGTTCAGTTTACTACGCTTAAGCCTTACGCATCAGGAAGATCATCATGACACGTAACTCAGCTGGTTTACTTTTATTGCTAGCTTGCAGTGCTTTTTCTCTGTCGGCAGCCGAATTGACATTACATTACGCTGGAAAAATCGAGTCGGTCACGGTGCCTGAGCGTAGCCCCTTGTCTGAGGCTTATGCTGCGCTGCATTTTTCTCCTGATGCTGATTGGTCATCTGCATTGATAGCCCGCACAGCACCAGATCAATCACTGAAAGCAGCCCAAACGGCTTTATTGCAAAATCTGCATAGTCTGGAACTGCAGTGGCAGGATAAGCCAGCCTTAGTGCAGTCTGTGCAGCAAATCGTAACGCTGGTTTCACAAGTGCCGGTAGCTAAACGAATTGCGGCGAAACTTGACCCGGACTGGGTTCAATTACGACCAGAGTTTGACCCTAAGTTAGAGGGGAGTTATACGCTCTATCTGACACCCTATGCCTTTAAGGTGCAGCTTGCTGGGTTAGCGGGCAGCCAGATCTTATCGATTCATGAAGGTTCTCAGTTGGCTGATTATCTGGCCGATGCGCACTATCAGACTGGCGCAGAAAAAGATTTTGTCTATCTGATGGCCCCAGAAGGCCAGTGGCGCAAGGTGCCGGTTGCTTTATGGAATCGGGTTAATGCCGAGCCGTCGCCGGGTTCCGTGATTTTTGTCGGGTTTGATACTGCATTGTTACCTGATGATATGCTTAACCTGAATGAACAAATTGTCTCTTATCTCGCTAACCGGATACCTCAATGATGAGTCTTAAATCAGCTAACTGGTTATATAGTCTGAGTCTGGTGAGTAGTGCCCTCTTTGCGGCGAATGTCAGCCAGACCATAACCCCTTCTTCTGTATCACAAAGTGATTTTGGTGGTGTCGGTTTATTACAAATGCCGACTGCCCGCATGTCGGATGTTGGCGAGTTCAGTGCCAATTACCGCGATAATGATCAATATCGTCGCTGGTCTGTGTCTGTGCAGCCGTTCGAGTGGTTAGAAACCACCTTGCGTTACACCGATACCCGTACGCGCTTATATAGTGGCGACTCTGATTTCAGTGGTAATCAGAGTCAGAAAGACAAAGGCATCGATATGAAAGCGCGTTTGTGGCAAGAGTCGCGCTGGTTACCACAAGTGTCGGTTGGTGTGCGTGATTTTACCGGCACCGGCTTATTTGACAGTGAATATCTGGCTGCCAGTAAACGTGTCGGGCCATTTGATTTTACGATGGGAATGGGCTGGGGCAATATGGCCGAAAGCGGCAATATCACCAACCCGTTTTGTAAGATGAGCGACACCTGGTGTTACCGGAGCAGTGATTTCTCCGGGCGTGGTGGCAAGTTTGAAGTGAACAAAATGCTTCATGGGCCTGCGGCACTTTTTGGTGGCATTGAATATCAGACGCCATGGGAACCGCTGCGCTTTAAGCTGGAATACGACAGTAACGATTACAGTCATGAATTTGCTGGCGTTATTCCGCAAGACTCGCCGTTTAATGTCGGTGCTGTCTACCGCGTGTCGGAACCGTTGGAGATGCATCTGAGTTATGAGCGAGGCAACACATTTATGTGGGGTTTTACGCTGCGCACGAATTTTAATCAGTGGCGCCCGATTCACTATGCTGACCCTGCACCGGAGCCGGTGTCAGTCGAAGGTAAAGATAAAGCGAACAAGACTGAATGGTCATCTGTGGCTCAGAAACTGGAGAGCAATGCAGGTTATCAGCATGTCAGTATCAAACAGCAGTCTGATACGTTGGTGATGACCGGTGAGCAGCAGAAATACCGCGACTCGCAGCAAGCCACTGATCGTGCTGCCGCTATTCTGGTGAATCAGGCTGATCCGAGTGTAACGTCATTACACATTCAGCAGGAAAGCCAGAATATGCCAGTTAAGGCGCAGGATATTGATCTTGCTGCATTCCGGAAAGCTAAAGCCGGGGCTATTTTGGGTGAGCAGCCACCAGTGTATGCACAAGACGTCCGCCCAGCCTTGAGCAGCGTGGATACGCTTTATCAAGCACCTGCTTCACCACTGGACTTCTCTTTATCGCCGAGTTTGACACAATCGATTGGTGGGCCTGAATCATTCTATATGTATCAGCTCGGGGTGAATGCGAATACTAATTGGCATTGGAACGAGCATTTTTCCACAGACAGTACAGTCTATGTCAATGCAGTGGATAACTACGATCGCTTTAACTTCACCGCACCGCCTGCAGACTCAGGAGCCATACCACGTGTACGCACGCATATTCGTGAATACGCATCATCGTCAAACGTGTTGTTGAACAATTTACAGCTGACTGAAATGCGTACGTTGGCACCGGATTGGTATGCTCAGGCTTATACCGGTTATCTTGAAATGATGTACGCCGGTGCCGGTAGTGAAGTGCTGTATCGTCCTTTCGCTCGTAACTGGGCATTAGGTTTGGATGCAAACTATGTGCGCCAACGTGACTGGGATAACACGCTGAAACTGGAAGATTATTCTACAGCAACCGGTCATCTGACAGCTTACTGGCACTTACCACTGGACAGCGATGTATTGGCTAAGGTTAGTGTTGGCCGTTATCTGGCGAAAGACTATGGCACAACGATTGATCTTTCCCGTCGTTTTGACAGTGGGGTTATTGTTGGCGCATTTGCGACAGTCACTAATGTATCAGCAACCGCTTATGGTGAAGGCAGCTTCACCAAAGGTGTGTATGTTTCAATTCCACTTGATCTGATGTTAGCTAAACCAACAGTGCGATCATCAACAATCAGCTGGATCCCGCTCACTCGAGATGGTGGTCAAATGCTTAATCGTCGCTACCATCTTTATGATGTAACAGACACAGAATGATGATAAACCCCGCTTCGGCGGGGTTTTTACTTTCTAGGTTTGCAAAATACTAAAGTTGGTAGACTCTGCAAATTATTAACTAAGAACAAACCTCAATACTCAGTTTCGTATCCGCTAAAGCGAAAATATCTGCCGCTGGCATGGGTCGGTAATAATAAAATCCTTGGATCTCTTCCACACCCAACGCTTTGATTTTCAACATTTGCTCATGTGTTTCCACGCCCTCTGCTACCATCGCCAGTTTCAAATCTCTGGCCATATTCACAATGGCGCGCACCAGCACTTCCCCTTGTTGACCATCCATCAGACGCAATACAAAACTGCGATCCAGTTTCACGATATCTAACGGATACTGGCAAAGCGTATTCAACGCCGAATAACCGGTACCAAAATCATCCAGAGCCAGACCCACGCCCAGTTGTTTGATCTGCTCCATACGTTTAACTGATTCGTTCGGACGTTCAATCAGCATGCTTTCGGTGATTTCAATGACCAGATGTTGGGGGGACAACCTGCTTTCTTGCAATGTAGTGCGTAGATTTTCCAATAACGTTGAGCTGGAGAAGTGATGTGCAGAAAAGTTCACATGAACCGATAATTGCGGTTGTTGTTGCTCAGCTCGCATCTCATTAAAGCGTTGAATAAACTGACAAGATTGTGTCAATACTTGCTCACCGAGTTCGACAATCAGGTTGCTTTCTTCCGCCATCGGGATAAAACGGGCTGGAGAAATAGCACCTAACTCGGCATGTTGCCAACGCGCCAAGGCTTCAAAACCCACTATTTCCCCAGTAATGCACGAGACAATAGGCTGGAATACCGGTTTGATTTGCCGATTCCGGATCGCGGAGGGCAGGTCACGTTGAATTGCGAGTGTTTCAATGGCTTCCATGTACATGCGATGGCTGAAAACCTGAATGCGCTTATTCTGTTTTTTAGCCCGGCCCATGGCGAAATCGGCACAACGCAGCACATCTTCAACGGAAGTATATTCTTTACCGCCAATGATCACGCTGATGGTGGTGGAGACTTCCAGCGATACGCCATCGATGATCAGCGGTTGCAGCAATAAGCGTTGGATCTCATGGCTTAAGCGTACAGGCTGATAGCTATTAGAAATCTCGGGAATAAAGATGATGAATTCATCACCAGCAATACGTGCCAAAGTCAGTGTTTCACACTGCATACTGAGACGTAAGGCGACGGTTCTGATCACGCCGTCACCCACATCATGGCCGAAGGTGTCGTTGATCGCGCGGAAACGATCCAGATTGATATACAGTAAAGCAAACCGTCCACCTTCCGGCAACTGCTCCAGTACGGGTTGCATACGTTGAAGCAGCGCATAGCGGTTAAAGAGACCGGTCAGGGAATCATTAAACACCAAACGTCGGATCTTATTTTCGTGCACACGACGTTCAGAAATATCATTCATACAAACCAGCAGGGCTTGTTGACCATGATGATCGATCGGGGTGATATCCAATTCACAAGGTACTAACCAGCCGAGATGACCGACGATATCCCATTCGAAACTATATTCACCTTCGTTAACTTGCTGATAGAACAGATCACTACCAGAAGTATGTTTGCCGGAAACATGCAGCAGATTATCCATATGCCGGCCGATCAAATCGCCCACGCTGTCATAGCCCAGCATGCTGGCCGCAGCCTGATTAGTGCTTAATACGCGTTTGTCATAGGCAATCAGCATGGGTTGATTGGCATTTTCATAAATAACGGAGAATTTATTTTCTATCTCTTCGAGCGCGTCGTTGGTCGCCATTTTGGTAGTCAGTAACTTGTTAACAACCTGGCTGACCATTGAGATCTCATCTTTGCCATCATCGGTATGCAATAGTTCGGTGAAATCGTCTTGTGCCAAACGTTTCAAGCCATCTTCCAGCATATGTAGTCGTTCACCCAGACTGCGCCGCAGTTCACGGAAGAAAAGCAAACTAATTACAATGCCGCATAACAGACAGGAAAAGGCCAACAGATACAACGCACTTTTCCCACTTTGATAATATTCTCTGGGGGCGGTGATTTTTATGATCGCGGCAGGTTGCTGATTGATGTCTTGTAGAACACTGAATACAGAAATCTGTTCATCAGAAAGCTGATCGGCATAACTGATATTTTGTTGGAACAACGCCGCGTGGATTTTCTGCGGTAAGCTCATCGGCTCAAGATTAATCAGTTGTGTGTCATTAACTAAAACACGCTTATAGCGTTCCGGGAAAAACAGATGAATACGTTTGCCCCAGATCATCCAACCACCCACGTCATTACTCATATTACTGGGTGTGACAGGCGTTAATGTGATCAGCATTGGATCGCCCCATAACGAGATAACGCCCGAAACGGGTTTTAGCTCTGGATGGGCAGAATGCAGTAACAGATTAAATTGCTGCCCGATCCCATGAGCAGATAACAACTCCTGTAATAACAGCGGATTTACTGGATCGGAACGATTTTGTGCGGCATTGAGATGTGCGCCATCAACATAATCGCCGGCACGAGATAAAAATACCATGAGATCAACATCATTGATTTTTAATGAATCGGTGTTCAAATTCCGTTCGTGATAACCCGCATCACCTTGTGTGGTTAGTTTGTAAGTTTCATCCCAGAATGCCCAATCTCCGGTGCGTTGCGCCATATCATTGAGTTTGATCTGAATGGTTTGTTGTGCCTGTTGATTAGTTTCAATGGTGGCACGCAGTTCCAGCGTATTGATTTCGCGTAAGAAAAAAAACCAGGTCAGCGATATGCTCAGACTGATAATGAGTAAGAGACCACACCCAAATAATAATGCCGTTCGTGTGGACAGCTTGATATTTTTTATCGAGAGCAACCTGAGAGACTCCATTCAGATGATTAACATACCGCTGGACAGTCACACAAAATATTGCCATTTGGCTCTTCTGACGAATGCGAGAGCCGGAATATATACAAACTAAGGGTATATATAAGAATAGATGGCAACTCCGCTATCGTGATCAATCTTATGCATTGATGTTAGACCGGAAGCTTTGCGTCCTGACCTTTCGGTGCAGTTTGCCTTTTACATTTATTTAATCTGAATTAAGTGTAACAGCCCTAACGTCATTCGCCAATCATATGGTCGGAGCAAAATGAAGCTGGCCTGTCTTAACATTCATTTTCATGAATAAGATCAGATTTTTATACCTAAGCGTTGTGCTAATCGGTTGAGGTTGGCCCGATCCACTTTGAGCTGGCGTGCGGTAGCCGACCAATTACCTTGGTGCGAATTCAGCACTTGTTGGATCAACTGCTGCTGATAATTATCGACCGCATCCCGCAAACCCAGCTGAGCATCAATGGGGGGCGTTTGTTCATTTTGATGCTGAGAGATAGTTTCGGTCTCGGACGCTATCGGGATCGGCAGATCCAGATGTTCGGCCAAAATAAGTGGCCGGCCTTCTTTATGTCGAGTGGCTTTCAGGCTGGCGCGCATTAATAGATGCTCCATTTCTCGCACGTTACCGGGCCAGTCATAGGCATGCATCGCTTGTAATGCCTGCGGGTGCAAACCAATCTGCCGTAAACCAAGACGACTTCTGGCCTGATCGAGAAAATAACTGCTTAAGGTGTCCAGATCCGCGCGGTGTGCTCGCAGTGGTGGTACGGCAATCGGATAGACTTTGAGGCGGTGGTAGAGGTCACTACGGAAACGCCCTTCAGCCACTTCTTGTTCCAGATCGCGGTTGGTAGCCGCAATGAGGCGCACATTGACGCGTAACAACTTATCCGCCCCAACACGTTGGATCTCACCTTGCTGTAAGGCGCGTAATAATTTGGCTTGTAAACTCAGCGGTAACTCACCAATTTCGTCCAGAAACAGGGTACCGCCATCCGCGAGTTCAAATTTTCCTGCCCGATGACTGACGGCACCGGTAAAGGCACCTTTGACATGGCCAAATAATTCACTTTCGGCGATCTGCTCTGGCAGAGCGGCACAGTTTACATGCACTAATGCTTGTTCGCTGCGGCGGGAGTGGGCATGTAGTGTGCGGGCAACCAACTCTTTGCCGGTGCCGGTTTCGCCAGTGATCAAGACCGCCAGATCAGTGTTGGCGACGATATCAATCTCTTCGCGTAATTTGCGCATTTGGGCACTGTTACCGATCAGTTCCCCTTCGCGACGACGGGCATCGCGGACTAACTCTTGCGCCAGCTCTTGTTGCTGTGCCCGGCTGTGTTCCAGTGCGCGGATCAGGGCAACGTTACGTAAAGTGGCAGCGGCCAGTGCGGCAAATGCCGCTACTGTCATATCATCCACATCATCAAAGCGTCCTGGTGCCAACGCATCCAGCGTTAAAACGCCGACCAGTTGGCGATCGACATACAAACTACAGCCCATGCAGGAATGCACATCGGCTGTACGTTCGCGATCGATGGCTAACCAGCCATCAAACGGATCAGGTAATTCAGCATCTGCTGGAAAGCGCACCGGATCTCGTTCCTGCAGGATGGCTTGTAAACGGGGATGTTCAGCGGGTAAAAAACGTTGGCCAATCAGCTCTGGTGCTAAGCCCATTGCTGCGACAGGGACCAGTTCTCCTTCGTTTAATTGCATCAGGGACACAGCATCACAAGGTAATACGTCGCAAATAGCCTGTACCAGACGTTGAAATTGCAGTTCCCCCGGCATGGAGGTCGAAAGGCCTACAGCAATTTGTAACCAGGCGTGATCAAGAGTTGGTAGTGGCATTTGTTGTGCTCAAAATACATCATTGTGGCGGCGAGTATGAATACCCTGTTTTTACGATTTATTCCACCGCAATTTGTTCGCCCATGAAGCGCGGCTGACGCTCCCAGATATAGATATCCACCAAACACCAGAGGCGGGCAAATATTTCGCGAATTCGGGTCTTAAACCCGGTGTAAGCATCCACATCTTTTGCGTTAAAACCAATTACATCCAAGTCGTGATGACGAGCGAGAAAAATCGCGCGTTCATTTTGAAAGCGTTGAGATACCACAGTAAATCGTGCCTGACCAAACACGCCATGCGCGCGTAGAATAGAATCGAGAGTGCGAAAACCTGCGTAATCACTATAAATAGCGCGAGCCGGTATACCACGTTTTAGTAACTCGCGGCGCATTTCCCGCGGTTCGTTATAACTCATCGTGGCATTATCACCAGACACAATAACCTGATTAATTTTACCGCTGAAATAGAGTGCGACAGTTGCATCGATCCGGTTTTGAAAATATTGGTTCAGGCCACCGCTGGCTAAATATTTTGAGGTACCTAAAACCACGGCGACACGATTATAGGGAACTTGTTCTATGTCATCGTAGGTATAAGGACGTTGTTGGCTAATGACCTGATTGGCCAGCCATAACAACAAAAACAATATCACCGCCAACGTGACCACACCCCGCCGCAAAAATTGACGGACTCGCGGGGTAAAAATAGTCGTGACAGCGTGAAAAAAACGGGTCAACAAAACAATGACATTCCTGCAAGTTGAAGAGTGAAACGTCATCATAATACTGGATCAAGCAAGGAAATACACGAGAAGGGCGTGCAGTCAGTGTTCGTTTGGCAACACTGACTGCAGTCGACTATTTGACTTCTTTGCCTTGTGCCTGCAGGTCGGCGTGGTAAGACGAGCGCACAAACGGACCACACGCGGCATGCGTGAAGCCCAGATCGAGAGCAATCTCTTTCAGTTCATCAAATTCATGTGGCGGTACATAACGCTTCACCGGCAGGTGATGGCGGCTCGGTTGCAAATATTGACCCAACGTCAGCATGGTGACACCGTGTGCCCGCAGATCTTTTAATACCTGCACGATCTCTTCGTTGGTTTCACCCAAGCCCATCATTAAACCAGATTTGGTTGGTAGATCAGGATGCAGCTCTTTCATCTTCTGCAGCAGTTTTAGTGACCAGGCATAATCGGCACCCGGACGCGCCATGCTGTACAGACGGGGCGCAGTTTCCAGATTGTGGTTAAAGACATCCGGTGGTGTTTCACGGAACACATCCAGTGCTTTATCCATACGACCACGAAAGTCAGGCGTCAGCGTTTCAATGCGGGTATTCGGAGAGGCGTTGCGGATCTCCCGAATACAATCAGCGAAATGTTGTGCGCCACCATCACGCAGATCGTCACGATCCACCGACGTGATCACCACATATTTCAGTGCCATTTCGCGAATGGTATTCGCCAATTTAGTCGGTTCATCAACGTCAGGTGCCAACGGTTTACCATGGGCCACATCGCAGAACGGGCAACGACGGGTACAGATCGCACCTAAAATCATGAAGGTCGCTGTGCCGTGATTAAAACATTCTGACAGATTCGGGCAGGAAGCTTCTTCACATACCGAATGCAGATTGTTTTTCCGCATGATGTTTTTGACATGCTGAATTTTCTCATCCGTTTTTGGTAAGCGGATGCGCATCCAGTCTGGTTTTTTCAGCTGTTCGCCTTCCTGTTCCGGCAAGAATTTTACCGGGATCAATGCCATCTTATCGGCATCGCGCAATTGCACACCGGGCTGAACAGTTATTGGTTTAGTCATGAGTTTCCTCGCAAGCGGGGGCAGGTACGATCGCGTCGCCATCTTGCCACTGAGTGATCCCTATTTGCCGGGTAAAAATGTGCAGCAAACCCTCTGCTGCCTCGGCCACGCTAGCGGGGCCACCCAGACTACTGCACTGCGTCATTGCCAGACCGGCATAGCCGCACGGGTTAATGTGCTGAAATGGCGTTAAATCCATCGCCACGTTAAGTGCCAGACCGTGAAACGAACGACCATGGCGAATGCGTAAACCTAAAGAGGCTATCTTGGCATTATCGACATACACACCCGGTGCATCGCTGCGGGCGAGAGCGTTAATACCATAATTAGCTAACAAGCGGATCACGGATTGTTCGAGCGCCGTCACCAATTCACGCACACCCAGGCCAAGACGGCGCACATCCAGCAGCGGGTAAAATACCAATTGACCGGGGCCGTGATAGGTGACTTGGCCACCACGATCACTTTGCACAATAGGTATGGATGTAGCGTGCAGCAGGTGTTCGGGTTTACCTGCCTGACCCTGGGTATAGACTGGTGGATGTTCAACCAGCCAGATCTCATCAGCGGTTTCGGGCGTCCGTTGATTGGTGAAGGTCTGCATGGCATGCCAGATTGTTTCGTAGGGCTGAGCGCCTAACCGCCGCACAATCAGAGATGAATGCTGCAAAATTGTTTCCGCGTTGTTGCAATTTTGCTTAATTATAATGAGGTCGCCGGTAAATACCAGCGACTTATGTACGGCTTATAAAGCGAAGGTTACAGAACGACGCGAACCAGTTCGATCTGCCCTAAAGCGGAGTACATGGTTTCCAGGTGTTCTTTGTTTTGTGCCGTGACGGTGACGGTGACAGAAAGGTAGTTACCTTTGCTGCTGGGTTTGGTCGTTGGGGTGTAATCACCCGGTGCATGTTGTTGCAATACCGCGACTACTTGTTCGACCAGCGCATCATCTGCCACACCCAAGACCTTAAATGGGAACGGGCAGGGGAAGTCCAGCAGTTCATCAAATTTTGTATTCAGGCCCATATTCCTATACCTCAAGCTTATGAGTTAAAACGAGGAAGGCCCGGTAAACGGGCCTTCAGGGATAATGTTGTATCTACCTATCAGCCAAATAATTGCTGGAACAGCAGTACCAGATAATCCCACAGGCGACTGAAAATACCGCCTTCATCCACGGTATCCAGTGCGACTAACGGATACTGTGCCACATCTTTACCGTCAATGCGCAGGAAAATAGTGCCGACGGTTTCACCTTGTTTGATTGGTGCATGCAGTTCACGATTCAGCTGGAAGTCTGCTTTCAGCTTAGTGGCTGCACCACGCGGAGCTAACAGGTTGATATCACGATCGGTACCCAAACGGATTTCGCTCTTATCACCCATCCAAATACGTTGTTTAGCCAGTTCCGCGCCTTGTTTGTACGGTTGCATGTTCTGATAGAAACGGAAACCGTAGGTCAGCAGCTTTTTGCTCTCTTCTGCACGTTGTTGTTCACTGTTTGCGCCGATAATAACAGAGATCAGACGCATACCTTCCGGGCCAGTGGCAGAAGCAACTAAGTTATAACCCACTTCGCTGACGTGACCGGTTTTGATACCGTCAACCACCAGGGTTTTATCCCACAGCAGACGGTTACGGTTATGCTGGGTGATGCCGTTGAAGGTGAAATCTTTTTGTGAGTAAACCGCATATTCGTTCGGCAAATCGCGGATCAACGCCTGACCCAGTCGCGCCATGTCGTGTGCAGTGGAGTAGTGATCCACGTTATACAGACCATGCGCGTTGACGAAATGGGTATCTTTCATATTCAGTTTGGCGGCCCATTGGTTCATCAGGCTGGCAAAAGAATCTTCAGAACCGGCAATGTGTTCTGCCATCGCGATACAAGCATCATTACCCGATTGAATGATGATGCCTTTATTCAGGTTATCGACGCTGACTTGTTTACCTACTTCGATGAACATTTTAGAGGAATCATCGTAGTTTTTGGCCCAAGCGTTTTGGCTGATGGTCACCATATCGGTTGGTTTGATGCGGCCTGATTTCAGCTCCTGACCGATCACGTATGAGGTCATCATCTTGGTCAGGCTGGCAGGTGGCAGACGTTCTTCGGTATTTTCACCGATCAGGATCTGGCCACTGTTATAGTCCATCAGCAAGTAAGCTTTTGCCGCGATTTGTGGTGGGCTTGGTAAAGCGACTGGCGCCGGAGCTGGCATTGGCTTCGGATCAAGCGTCGGCTTCGGATCAGGCATTGGGGTTGGGGTCGGAGTAGGGGTTGCAGTTTCTGCAAATGTGGCAGCACTGATACTGAATGCGGCTGTCAGCAGAACAATTTTCGCCAGTTTCAACGTCATGATCCTTATCTATCCGGGGGTCGCCTGATCAGCGTGAGCAGGCATGGCCAGTTTTAAATCGGCGCTTACTATACCAAAACCAGACATCAGGAGTAGTCAAAACTGTGGGCTAAATAGCAAAAAGGTGCTTTTTTGCCTGCTGACTTTAGTTTCGCGAAGAAAGAAGCAAGGGAGAGTGCGGATTGATCAGTTCCACTTTTACCCGCACCACGCCATGTTCTACGATCCCTAAACGTGCCGCTGCACCGTAAGAGAGATCTAACATCCGATCATCGATGAATGGTCCACGATCATTGACGCGTACCACCAGTGTGCGGCCATTTTCCAGATTCGTAACATGAATATAACAAGGCAGAGGTAGACTCTTATGTGCTGCAGATATGGCGTATTGGTCATACACCTCACCATTGGCGGTTAAACGGCCATGAAAACCAGGGCCATACCAGGATGCCAGCCCTTCGGCGGTATATTCCTTAATATCTTTCCAGATCGGATAATATTTGCCGTCGATCTGATAACCATCATTGCCGGTAAAACTAGGTGGTTCGTACACAGGCGATAACAATCCGGCTTTACGCCGTTGGCGCGGCGTCATGCGTGCATATTCATCGTCAGTGACAATGGGGCCGGCATACACTTTGAACTGAAATCCGGAACTATTCGATAAGTTTTCCGTGTGGACTGTCGTGGTCGTTGGGCGAATACGGTAACTGACAACTTCCTGTGACGTACAGGCCGAAAAAAGCAGTGTCAGCAACACTACCCGGCTGTAACGAAAAAAAGTCGTTCGCTGAATTAAAACCCGCATGTTCATCCTTGCTTAGTTAGCCATATTCGGTCAGTTGAGAAAGAAGGCGCCGCCGAAACCGGATCCCTTTAACTTAGATAATAGTCGTTCTGCCTGCGGTTTCTCCAGTGGCCCCAGATGTAGTTTATACATCTGATTCATTGCTACGACTCTGGAGGGGACACCGTAACGACGTTCTACGTCGCTGGCGACTTGTTTCGCTTTGTGCACATCGTTGGTGGCTAACAACTGAATCGTTCGTGATTCATGTTGGGCAATCAGTTGTTCCGCATTCGCTGGGCGCGGCGGTTGGATCAGTTCAACCTGCACCTTGGCGGTTCCGGCACCGATGATCCCTAATCGCGTTGCGGCACCATGCGATAAATCAAGGATCCGATCGCCATGAAACGGTCCGCGATCATTCACTCGCACAATCAGCCGACGGCCATTATCGAGATTGGTTACTCGCAGATAACTGGGTAACGGTAGATTTTTATGCGCGGCAGAAATATCTTCCTGGTTATACAATTCACCATTGGATGTGTATTTACCGTGAAATCCCGGGCCATACCAAGAAGCCGTACCTTGGGTGGAATAGTGATCGATGCCGTTCCACACTTTGTACGGCTGGCCATACACCTCGTAATCTTTATTACCGATCCTACTGGGCGGTTCAAACCGCGGTACAGCACCATTAACGTCAATGAGTGGTTTAGTCAGTTTTACTGTCGGTGAGACAGTCTCTGATTGCTGACTGCTACAAGCAATCAGCAAAAATAATGGAAGGAGAAAGCAAAAAAAAGGATACGGTTTAATGACCATAATATTGTTTCGCAAGCAGCTGACTCAAGTTATGAACCACCATGGCGTACAACGGGCTCTTATTATAGCGGGTGATAACATAAAAATTTTGGCGTGCGATCCAATATTCAGAATAACTCGGCTGGGCCAATTGGATCAGGCTGACTGGAGTTGTCGAGGATAAGGGCGCTGTAGTGTTAATCCCTGCCTGCTTTAATTGTCCCCAGCGCTGTTTTAACTCAACCCGCTCTTGCACATAATTGAGTGCTGAGGGTTTTGTCACTTGTGCAGCGGCGACCACGGGTTCACCCATACTCCAGCCATGCTGATGGAAATAGTTTGCGACACTGCCAATGGCATCCGCTGGGTTAGTGAATAAATCAATATGACCATCACCATCAAAATCAACGGCATAACTTAAGTAGCTGGAAGGCATAAATTGCCCCATGCCCATGGCACCGGCATACGAGCCTAAGCGGGTTTTCAGATCCCAACCCTGTGCATTGCCCAGTTTCACGAAGTTCGCAAATTCTTTACTGAAAAAGGGCGTGCGGGTGGGATGATAAAAAGCCAGGGTAAACAGGGAATCGAGGATTGGATGTTTACCCATATTGGTGCCATAAAAGGTTTCGACACCAATAATGGCGACAATCACGCTCGCGGGGACATGATAAATCCGTTCCGCACGCGCTAAATCTGCAGCATGCGCGCGCCAGAAATCAACCCCTTGTGTCACACGTTTATCTGTCAAAAACAAGGCTTGGTATTCATACCAGGGTTTGCTTTCTGCGGTCTTGGTAAAGGCATCCAGTACCGCTTGGCGATAGTCTGCTTGCGCTACAGCTTGTGACAGTGCTGCCATCGGAATATTAAGTTCATGGCTTAATGTTTCTAAACGTGCATTATCTTCCGGACGTAATGTGGCTGCGAAGGTATGTCCGGCCAGTAGGAATGAGAGCGCAAGTGTCGTAATTCGTTTCATGGTGGTTCCTGTTATCAGGCAAGCAGTCGGCGATGTGTATGGATCGACATTAAAATACCGAAGCCGGCACACAAGGTTATCATAGCTGTTCCGCCATAACTGACCAGCGGTAACGGCACGCCAACCACGGGCAATATGCCGCTGACCATCCCGATATTAATAAAGACGTAGAAGAAAAATGTCAGCGATAATGCGCCACCCAGCAGACGTTCAAAACTGTTTTGTGCCTGTAAGCTGATATGCAGACAACGATATAAAATCAGCAGGTACAGCAGCATCAATACAATAAAACCCATCAGGCCAAATTCTTCACCAATTACCGCAAAAATAAAGTCGGTATGACGTTCCGGGATGAAATCCAGTTGCGACTGAGTGCCATTCAACCAGCCTTTGCCAAATAAACCGCCAGAACCAATGGCGATCTTGGATTGAATGATGTGGTAACCCGTACCCAGTGGATCATTCTCCGGATTGAGGAAGGTCAAGACGCGTTGACGTTGATAATCATGCATCAGGAAAAACCACATCACCGGCATGAAGGCACACAGCAGACCGCCAGCCAGAATGATCAACCACCAGTTCAGGCCAGCCAGAAAAATTACAAAAAACCCCGAAACGGCAACCAGTACTGCAGTGCCAAGGTCGGGTTGTTCGGCGATCAGTAAAGTGGGAAGTAACACCAGCCCTAATGCGATGGCGACATGCGCCAGGCGAGGCGGTAACGGGTGGCGATCCATAAAGGCGGCAATCGTCATGGGCATGACAATTTTCAAAAATTCAGACGGCTGAAACTTCACAAAACCTAAGTCAAGCCAGCGCTGAGCGCCTTTGCCGATGTGGCCAAAGATCATCACACAGAGCAACAGCAGAATACACACCAGAAAAGCTGGCGGTGCCCAGCGGGCATAAAATCCGGGCGGCAGTTGCGCCATGATCAGCATAACCGTGAATGCGATAGTGATATGCACCAGTTTATTGATAATCATATCCATATGCATACCGCTCGCTGAATAGAGGATCACCATACTGAAGCCAAGTAGGGCAATGATCGCGAACAGCAACGGCAGGTCGATGTGGATCCGTTGCCATAGCTGGAACTTATTATTTTCTTCGTTCAATGTGCTGGCACCTCATCATCTTCTACCGGGCTGTCGTATTTATTCAGCAGATAACTGTCCAGCATGGCTCGCGCCAGTGGTGCTGCATTTTTACTACCGCCCCCCGCATTTTCCAAGATCAAGGCACAGACGACGCGTGGGTTATCAAACGGTGCAAAGGTAACAAACAATGCATTATCACGATGTTCAGCTTTTAATTTACTGGCATCGTAACGTTGGTTTTCTTTCATGCCAACGACCTGTGCGGTTCCTGATTTACCGCCAGATTTATAAGGAGTACCGGCGAAAGCGTGACGCCCAGAGCCTTCTGGCCCATTATTAACCAGATACATGCCTTGCAGCGCCACATTCCAGTAATTGTCGTCTTTAACTTGGATTGGATCCTGTTCTGCTGGAACGATAGGTTGTTGTTTGTCGCCGCTGCCGAATGCCATTCCCAAATGAGGGGTAATAATACGGCCATGTTGCGTCAGAATACTGTGCGCACGCGCTAACTGAATCAGTGTTGCCGTCCAATAACCTTGACCAATACCAACCGAAATCGTGTCACCTTGGAACCAAGGCTGACGGTGGCGTTTTTGTTTCCACTCGCGGGATGGCAGGATCCCTTTGCTTTCTTCTTCGATGTCCAGCCCGGAATACTGACCAAAACCAAATCGTGTCATGTAGTCATGAATTTTGTCGATACCGACACGGTAGGCCATGTCATAAAAGAAAGTATCGGCGGAAACTTCAATCGCGCGATAAACGTCGAGCCAACCATGACCGCCTTTCCGCCAATCACGGAATTTACGGGCCGTACCGGGGATCTGGAACGTTGGCCCACCGAAATAGCGATAGGTTGGTGTGATTGCGCCTTCGTTTAGTCCCATGACTGAAAGCAATGGTTTTACTGTCGATGCCGGTGAATAACCACCTTGAGAGATACGATTAATCAGCGGGCGGGCCGGGTCTTTTAACAACCCGGAATATTCTTTTCCAGTAACACCACGCACAAAAATATTCGGGTCATAACTCGGGGTTGAGACAAACGCCAGGATAGAGCCGTCGCGCGGATCCATCATGATAATACCGCCCTTCTGGCCCGCCATGAGTTCATATGCGCGCTTTTGCAGCTTGATATCAATACTCAGGTAGAGATCTTGGCCTGCAACGGGGGGTTGATATTTGAGGGTGCGTAAGACGCGGCCTTTATTGTTGACCTCAACTTCCTGATAACCGGCCTGACCATGCAGCTGCTCTTCGTAATATTTTTCGACGCCTTGTTTGCCAATGTCATGCGTGGCAGCGTAGTTGTTCAACTTGCCATCTTTATCCAGTTGTTGCAGATCTTTGACGTTGATCCGCGCAACATAACCGAGTGCATGCGTCAGCACATCAGCATACGGATAGTGGCGTTTCAGATAGGCTTCGATGCTGCAGCCGGGGAAACGGTACTGGTTGACCGAAAATTTAGCGACTTGCTCTTCATTGAGCTGCTCTGCCAGTGTTAGCGGGTTAAATTTCCGGTTATGTCGTGCTTCATCGAGCAAACGAGGGATATTCTGTTCATCCAAACCGAGCAACTCAGTCAGCTCTAACATGGTTTGTTTTAGATTCGGGACTTGCTCTGGAATAATTTCCAGACTGAATTCGGGCTGATTTTCTGCCAGCAAAACCCCGTTACGATCAAAGATCAAGCCGCGCGGTGGAGCACTGGGGATCACCTTAATGCGGTTATCATTCGACCGGGTCTGATAATCCTGATATTGGGTGACCTGCAGGAAATAGAGATTGCCCAGCAGCATCGCCACCATCAGGATAATCACGAATACAGAGAAATAGACTCGCCGTGCAAACAGCGCGCTTTCCAGAGCTTTGTTTTTAAAGGCGGTTTTTGGCATGGTCTATTCGCGGTGATAAGGGTGATTAGTCGTCAGGCTCCAGGCCCGATACAGACTTTCAGCGACCACAATTCGCACCAGTGGGTGCGGCATGGTTAGCGCCGATAAACACCAGCTTTGCTCTGCTGCTGCTTTACAGGCTGGAGATAGACCTTCTGGCCCACCGATAAGCAATGCGACATCGCGGCCATCTTGTTTCCAGCTTTCCAGCTGTTGAGCCAGTTGTGGCGTAGTCCAGTTTTTACCTGGCAGATCGAGCGTAACAATCCGGCACGATTTACCAATCGCCGCGAGTGCCTGTTCGCCCTCTTTTTCCAGGATTCGGGCAATGTCGGCATTTTTCCCGCGTTTTCCCGCCGGAATTTCGAGCAGCTCCAGCGGCATATCCTTCGGGAAACGTCGCTGGTATTCATTAAAGCCGGTGGTAACCCAATCAGGCATTTTAGTGCCAACGGCAATAAGCTGGATCTTCATCGATCAGGCGGCCTTGATATTACTGTGCCACAGTTTTTCCAGTTGATAGAGATTGCGCGCATCGCTTTGCATCACATGCACCATCACTTCACCCAGATCGACCAGTACCCACTCAGCATCGCTATTATTGTCGACACCAAATGGCATCATGCCGGCATGACGAATTTCTTCGGCAAGGTTGTCAGCGATTGAGCGTACATGGCGATTTGAGTTACCGGTACAGATGATCATGCAGTCGGTGATGTCCGAAATGCCGCGTACGTCCAGCACCACAATATCGCTGGCTTTAATGTCGTCGAGCTTGTCTACGACGAAGTCTTGTAGTTGTTTACCTTGCAAGAAGATGTTCCTCCGAATAATGAGCGCGCGATTATAGCATGCTGCGAAGCGGGATCAGCATTCGCTTTTTCAGAGTTGTATCGGGAGGGTAAAACGCAGTGACGTATTACCACGAAAAGCGAGAGAGAGCGTCTGCAGCCATTGCCACGCACTGTGGCTGTCGAAAGTACGGTTACAACGATCGAGTTCGTTCATCATCCGTAACATGTCGCGTAATTGTGTCGCAGAGAGTCGCTGCACGGTTTGTTGCAGTAATGCCTGTCGGCTGGGCCATATTTTAGCCGCTTGCAATAAAGCCGCTAGCGGCTGGTGGGCATCTTGCGCCAAGCGCAGTGACCAGAGCAGCTCGATATCTTTCGCTAGCGCCCACGTCAGCATGCCGGGCTCTACCCCTTCGTCGCGCAGCTGTGCCAGCATGCGTAAGGCGCGCTGACTTTTTCCTTCCAACAGGGTATCAAGCCACTTAAACGGATCGAAAACGTTATGTCGGGTGATATTTTGCTGCAACACGCTGACAGTCAGTGGTTGTGGCAGATTGAGCAACGAGAGCTTTTCCAGTTCTTGTGCGGCCGCCAGTAAATTACCTTCAAAAGCATGGCAGAGGAAGGTAATAGCATCGTTATCCACGCGCAGATTTTGCTGCTGACAACGCTGTTTCATCCAACGCGGGAAATAGCGCGCATCGGGTAAAGCAACCGGAATATAGATGCCTTGTTTGTCTAATGCAGTAAACCAAGCACTTTTACTTTGGTTGCTATTCAGCCGTGGGCCAAGAATGATCAGTAATAGATCGGGATGCAGTTGTTTTTGCAGTTCGCTGATCCGTTCGGACCACTCTTTGGGTAGTTTATCCCCCAGCTCAATTTCAATAATTTGCCGGCTGGAGAACAGGCTTAAACTCTGGCTGTTGGCATAAATATCATCCCATGGCAGTGGCTCTTCAAGCGCACTGAAGCGAATGACATCGGAGAAACCTTGTTCACGAGCAAGATGGCGGATCTGTTGCAACGCTTCCATTTTCTGTAATGGTTCGTCGCCAAAAATAAGATAGCAGGCACGAAGGCCTGCTTTTAACTGTTCTGCTAACTGTTCGCTAAAAACGCGCATCAGAGGATCACGCGACTAAGCTGGATCAGGATCAGATCCGCCGTCTGAATTTCCATCTCATGGCGTAACTGCGCCTGTTCACGGGAAGAGGCCAGTGCTTGTGCCGATTTATTCAAGAACACCCGGCTAAAACGTGCACTGAACTTCTGCGGTGATTTGTGGGGCATGGTGATGCTGTAATCGGTATTAAACAGCATCACATATTCCACGACCTGACTGCGGTTATCCAGCGAAGCGGCACTGTTGCTGACACTGATGTTACCCAGATTAAGCGTAGGTATTTCATCATTATCATCAATTAATTGCACACCGTAATGGCGCAGACGGGCTGTCACCATACGATAAATATCGCTGCGGTCATCACCCACGACATGGATTGCTTTCAGCTGCGAAGGAAGTAGTTTTTCATCGATATCCCCCCGCATATGAAAGCCGCAACCGGTGAGCAGTAAGCTCACCAGTATCATCACACCACAGACCAGTCGTTTCATAGTTTAGCCAACCACGATATTGAGCAGTTTGCCCGGTACATAGATCACTTTGCGCACGGTCAGATCAGCCACGAATTTCACCACAGTATGATCTTGCATTGCCAGTGCGTGTACTTGCTCTTGTGTCGCATCTGCGGCCACGGTCAGTTTGCCACGTACCTTGCCGTTTACTTGCACTACGACCAGTTTTTCGTCTTCCACCATCGCAGCGGCATCAGCTGTTGGCCAAGTGGCTTGATCGATATCGGCATGACCCAGTGCTTGCCACAGATGGAAGCAAACGTGTGGGGTGATTGGGTAAAGCATCAGCACGACGTTAGTCAGCACTTCTTGCACCAGTGCGCGATCTTGCTCTGACTCTTGTGGTGCTTTCGCCACACGGTTCATCAGTTCCATGACCGCGGCAATCGCGGTGTTGAAGGTCTGACGGCGACCGATGTCATCGCTGAACTTGGCAATAGTTTTGTGCAACTCACGACGCAATGCTTTCTGCTCGTTAGTTAAGCTGGCGACATCTAACGCTGGTGCAGCACCTTTTGCGGTGTGTTCAGCCACGGCTTTCCACAGACGCTTCAGGAAGCGTTGCGCACCATCGACACCGGACTCTTGCCATTCCAGCGTCATGTCAGCTGGTGAGGCAAACATCATGAACAGACGCACGGTGTCAGCACCGTAACGTTCCACCATCAGCTGCGGGTCGATACCATTATTTTTCGATTTCGACATTTTGGTCATGCCGGAATGAATCACTTCACGACCTTCATTGTCGGTGGCTTTAACGATGCGGCCTTTTTCGTCACGTTCTACTTTCACATCAGTTGGGCTAACCCAAATACGGGCACCGTTTTCGGTGTAGTAGAACGCATCAGCCAGCACCATGCCTTGGCACAACAAACGGGTGAATGGCTCATCGCTTTTCACCATGCCAGAGTCACGCAGCAGTTTGTGGAAAAAACGCGCATACAGCAGGTGCATACACGCGTGTTCGATACCACCGATGTATTGATCGACTGGCAACCAGTGGTTAGCGCGATCGGTATCGAGCATACCTTGTTCATAATCCGGGCAGCAGTAACGAGCGAAATACCAAGACGATTCCATGAAGGTATCGAAGGTGTCAGTTTCGCGCAGCGCCGGCTGGCCATTGTAAGTAGTTTTTGCCCACTCAGGGTCGGCTTTGATTGGGCTTTGTACGCCGTCCATCACCACATCTTCTGGCAGGATCACTGGCAGTTGATCGGCCGGTGCTGGCACCACTGTACCATCTTCCAATGTCAGCATTGGAATTGGTGCGCCCCAGTAGCGTTGACGTGACACACCCCAATCACGCAGACGGAAGTTGACAGTGCGTTTACCTAAACCCTGAGTTTCCAGTTTGGTACAGATGGCATCAAAGGCTTGTTTGAAATCCAGACCATCAAATTCGCCGGAATTAAACAGCACACCTTTCTCGGTGTAGGCTGCCGCAGAGATATCTGGCGCAGAGCCATCTTCTGTCGCGATCACGGCACGAATTTCCAGACCGTATTTATGGGCAAATTCAAAGTCACGTTGGTCGTGCGCAGGTACTGCCATCACCGCACCGGTGCCGTAATCCATCAGCACGAAGTTCGCGACCATGATTGGTACACGACGACCATCGAGTGGGTGCAGGGCATACAGGCCGGTGGCCATGCCTTTTTTCTCCATGGTAGCCAGTTCTGCTTCAGCCACTTTGGTGTTTTTGCACTCTTCGAGGAAGTCGGCCAGCGCAGCGTTGCTTTCTGCCGCCTGTTTCGCCAGTGGATGTGCTGCAGCCACCGCTACATAAGTCACGCCCATCAGGGTGTCTGGGCGGGTGGTGTAGATATCAAATGACTGATCGCTGTTTTCCACGTTGAAGGTCATGGTCAGACCTTCGGAGCGGCCGATCCAGTTGCGCTGCATGGTTTTCACCATTTCCGGCCAGCCATCCAGCTTGTCCAGATCGTTCAGCAACTCTTCAGCGTAGGCTGTGATTTTGATAAACCACTGCGGAATTTCTTTTTGTTCTACTGGGGTGTCACAACGCCAGCAGCAACCGTCTTGCACCTGTTCGTTAGCCAGTACGGTCTGGTCATTCGGGCACCAGTTTACCGACGAGGTTTTTTTATACACCAAGCCTTTGTTATATAGCTCAGTGAAGAACCACTGTTCCCAACGGTAATATTCCGGGGTACAAGTTGCCAGCTCACGATCCCAATCGTAAGACAGACCCAGCATCTTCAGCTGGCCCTTCATGTATTCGATGTTTTCGTAAGTCCATTTGGCGGGGGCGGAATTATTTTTGATCGCCGCGTTTTCTGCTGGCAGACCGAACGCATCCCAACCGATTGGTTGCAGTACATTTTTGCCATTCAGGCGCTGGTAACGGGAGATCACGTCACCGATGGTGTAGTTACGCACATGACCCATGTGCAGACGGCCTGATGGATAAGGGAACATAGACAGGCAGTAGAATTTCTCTTTATCTACTTTCTCGAAGGCTTTGAATGTCTGCTGTTTATCCCAATGCCGTTGAACTTCCGGCTCCAGGGACTGGGGATTATATTGTTCTTGCATAACTGACATGGGTATATCCGACTCGACAGAAGTGGAGGGTGATCCGTTAGAAAATCCCCATAGGATACTTGTATTGCCGGATCGCAACAATAGCTGAGCGGGCTCACAGGCTTTTTCCGTAACACACGCTATGCTTAAAGCAGTTAATATCAGAAGGATAACACCATGTCAGAACAAAACAGCCCGGACAAAAAACCGAAGGGGTATGAACTGTTTATGAGTCATGTTCGTGCCTTCTGGAGCGAAAAAGGGGCACCGACCCGGGAAAATCTGCAGCATTGGTTAAAAGAAGTTGAAGCCTTTGTTGTGGCGGCCGAAGACCTCACCAAAGATGAACTGGCGCTGACCAGCGCGTATGTTAACGAAGAGCTGAGTGAGTTCCTCGATGCCCCCGGTGGTTACCAGGACTCCGCGTTTTTTAATGCCTTGCAAAATACGGCTTGGGAGTGGTTATTGGCAGCCAGTGATCGTACGCAGATAGAACAGGTCGCGGTGGAAAATGATCTGCACCATGCTAACGGTTATAAGCTCGGGGAATGGATGGCACCAGGGCAAAAGGTCTGTAAACAATGCGGACATCGTGAAACGTTAACGCATTCGGTCGCGCTCACCCCATGCCTGCATTGCGGCGGCGAACATTTCCAACGGCAGCCGTTATTACCTTGATGTGAATAAAGGTTTGGCCAATAAAAAACAGCGCTCAAAGGCGCTGTTTTTGTATAACCAGAAAGCGTGTTTAACCCAGCTGGTTGGTTGGCTGGCGTTCCAGCCAGGTTTTGATGTTCCGCGCATCACTGATACGGCCGGAGGTTGCACCGGCATCCAGAAACACCATCACCATGGGTTTACTTTGCACTTCCGCAACCATCACCAGGCAACGGCCGGCTTCTTTGATATAACCGGTTTTAGATAACTGAATATCCCATACACCTTCACGTACTAACGCATTACTGTTTTTGTAATGCAACTGACGTCCGGAAGCGCTGATGATGTCATGCTCGGTTGAGGTCGTGAACTGACGGATCTGCGGATAACGATAAGCAGCTTGTACCATCAATGCTAAGTCAGCCGCAGTCGAGGTATTATCTTTGTTCAGCCCTGTTGGGTCATAAAACACCGTGTGGTTCATGCCCAGAGCACGTGCTTTGCGGTTCATTGCGGCAACAAATGCACTGGTTCCGCCAGGATAAGTGCGAGCCAGCGAGTGTGCGGCGCGGTTTTCAGATGACATCAGCGCCAGCCACATGGTGTCGTAACGAGACAGTGTGGTGCCTACTTCCAGACGGGAGCTGGATTTTTTAACCCGATCCACATCGGCATCACTGATGGTGATCGGTTGGTCCATCGATAACTTGGCATCCAGAACAACCATGGAGGTCATTAATTTTGTAATGGAAGCAATCGGTGTACGGCGTGCGGCGTTTTTGCCATAAATCATGCGACCGGTATTTGCATTCATCACCAACGCTGAGCTGGAATCCAGAAATGGACTGCCGCTGGTTAACGGGATATTGGTAACCCGAGTCGGGTTGGCTGCCGGGCTGGCTTTAACAGGCGCAACAGACCGCGACGCGATACGCGCTGGTTTGGCATCGACATGCTGTGCCAGTTGGTGCGATTTGTTTTTCTGCACCCGGCTGTATTTATTCAGTCGTTGCGTGGAATTGAGCGCAATACTGGTCACGGTGCTATTTTTCGTGGCTTTAATTTTTCCAGCTTTAGTTGTTTTAGTTACGGGTGCTGTTTTGGTTGCCAGTGTTTTAACCGGAGACTTTATTTTGCTGACTTTGGCGGTAGCAATAGGTGTTTTAACTGCTCGCTTCACCACAATTGTTTTTTTCAGCACTGGTTTAATTACGGGTTTGCTGATCACCGGCTCGTCAGGCACATAGGGTTTTGGCGTGGTCGCGGCAAAACTTTGCGAAGAAAAACAGATTAATCCAAATAAGAACGCTACTACCTTGTTCATCGCTATGTCCTGAAACAGTGAATCTAAATCAGCCAGAAATCGGGGGCCGGATTATACCGCCAACCGAGAGCTTCTGGTTACCAGAGATAAAAGAAAATTGTTACTGAGTGTCGTTTATCGTCATATCCCGTGATAATTGTAATGTTTTATTGAGTACACCTTCGGTGACGTCCAGCTGATAATCACCAGAAAGCTGAAATATTCGCCATTTTTTGGGGTCGTAACCTTTGAGGCCAATAAAGTCTTTGGCTTCTGTCTGGCTTTTAAACGCCATGGCCCCCGGATAGAGGCCAAACAAACAGGGACCAAGTTTGATCACCGTTTTTCCTTGTGCCAATGCGGTGGCATCGTCCGGTGAACTAATTGTATAAATGGGTGCAACGGTGATGTTCGGATCATGGGAACACTGATCCGCTGGATGTCCACCCATGCCGCCACGGCGGCAAAAATGATCAGTGATAATGGGAGCAGAAAACGTTTCATTCATTTGTTTCCCATAGAGTCCACTGATGGTTATTTGTGCGTCCTAATCGCTAGATTAGGTTAAAAAAAATGGAGGGGCCAGTGGTACCCCTCCATATTCAGCATGTTCTTGCGCAAATTGTGCAAAAGATTGCAGTTCACGCCATTTATTGGCTCTGTTTATAAAATGTTCAGTGCATGCAGCATTACCGCCAGGATCAATAACGGTGTGACAAAGCGCAAAATCAGGAACAATAACTGATTTAATTTCTGATTTTGTAACTGTTGCTGGTTACTAATGGCGCGTTGTAATGCCGGATAACCCCACACCCAACCGACAAACAGGGCAATCGCGATCCCTCCCAGCGGTAGCAGAATGTTTGAGCTTAAGTAATCGAACAGATCAAACATATTCATGCCGAACAGTTTGAACGCGGCCATGGTGCTATTCGTTAAGGCACAAGTAGAACCTAACAAGGCCACCAGCAATAAGGTGAGCAGCGTGGCTGTTTTACGACTCACTCCAAAACGTTCATTGATCACTGCTACCGGCACTTCCAACAGCGACAGCATGGCCCCGATAGCCGCCACAGAGGTCAGGATGAAAAACAGCACCATCAACAGATGGCCAAACGGCATTTGGGCAAATACGGCTGGAATAGTGATGAAAACCAACGGCGGGCCCGCTTCCGGCTGAAAACCAAAGGTAAATACAGCAGGGAAGATGG